>JANXTP010000084.1 GCA_025352345.1 Burkholderiales bacterium
GGGCCGGCGGAACTTGAGCCGAAGCGGAAGGCTGGTGAACCGGCCCGGAGGACATGAACGGAACACAGCGGCCCGCCGCCGCGCTCAAGAACCAACCCAGGATCAGCGCTTCTTTGCAGAAGGCGACGGCGACGAATGCAGCGGTGGAATCACCGCGGCCATCAATTGAAGGCGCGCGGTGATCACGCCTTTCAGCGAGGTCATCGCATCGATGATGCCCTGCAGCTTCGGCGCCGGACCCTGCACCAGGATCACTTCCATCATCTTGTCTTCGGTCAGGTGCACGTGCAGCGAGCTGATGACCTCCGCGATGTTGTCGTACTGCAGGTCGGACAGCCGCCGCTGCAGGCCGCGCGTGCCGCGGTCGTAGAACAAGGTGATGGTGCCGGCCATCACCTCGTCGCCGAGTTCACGCTTGTGCTCGACCAGCTGCTGGTTGACCATGTCGCTGATCGCCTGCGAGCGGCTTTCATAGCCGCGACTGCTGACCATGTCATCGAGTTCAAGCAGCAAGTCGGGGTTCATCGAGACGCTGATGCGCTCGACGAAACCGTTGGACTTGGTGCTCGATCGGGGCATGGCTGGGCCTTACTTGGGCAAGTACGAGGCATCGATGTAGCTGTCGACATCCTGCGCCGTCTTGTAGACCCCGTTGGCCACGTTGAAGTCGTCGGCCACCTTCGATGAGCCCGACAGCGAGCCGAAGCCCGGCGCCTTGACGAAGATCTTCTTGCTGTCGGCCAGCGTCAACAGCTTCGTGCCCTTGAGCAGCGGCAGGTATTCGGCCGGCGTCAGGCCGACGCGCGCTGCCATGATCTTCAGCGCGTCGGGCTGCGTCTTCGGGTCGTTGATGTAGGCCACCACCTTGTCCCAGACCAGCACGACCTTCTTCCAGTCGTCCTTGCGCTTGGCCAGGCTCGTCGGATTGACGCCGACGATGTCGTAGATCAGGCCGGGCTCTTCCGCCGAGGTGTACAGCGGTTTGGCGCCGGGCACGCCCTTCATCGCCTGACCCGAGATCGGCTGCCAGGCGCCGATGGCGGTGATGTCCTTCGAGGCCAGGATCTGCGGCATCTCGTTGGTCTTGGCATTGACCAGCGTGACATCGGCCTCCTTCATGCCGGCCTTCTTCAACCCGTTGAGCAGCAGCAGGTGCTCGACCAGCCCGAATTCGACCGCGACCTTCTTGCCCTTCAGGTCCTTCAGCGTCTTGATGCCCGGCTTGCCGACGATCATGTCGTTGCCGTTGGAGTAGTCGGTCAGCACGATCGCCACGCTCTTGCCGCCACCGGCCCCGGTGACCAGCGCGTCGCCGTTGGTCATGCAGACCGCGTCGATCTTGCCGGCGGTGAACGCGTCCAGCGAAGCCGAGTAGTCGAACCACTCCAGCTTCACGTCGACACCGGCTTCCTTGAAGAAGCCCTTGTCCAGTGCCACCTGCCAGGCGACCCAGCCTGGCCAGTCGCTGTAGCCGATCTTCAGCGGCTCGGCCGCTCGCGTGGGCAGCACGGTCAGCGACAGCGCCGCCGGGATCAGGGACGTGAAAAGACGGCGGCTCAGTCGAAACATGGATGTCATGGTGGGATTCCTCAGCAGTGTTACGGGGGAGGCTATCGGTAATACCGAGAACGACGTGGGCGTAAGCAATACTGAGGCCACCATGACGCCTGCCAGTAGCGCCTGCGCTGCCTTGATTCGGTGCCTGCGTGCACCATCGTCTGCCATCTTTCTTTCAGGATCTCCCCATGATCGTTCGCATTGAAATCGACACCCCACCGGGGGGCCTGTTCGACTACCGGGTCACCGACGAAGGCGAGACGCTGTACGCCGATGCCGAACTGCCGTCGCTTGCCGACGCGCTGGTCGCAGCGGTGGAAGGGCTGGCGCCCGAAGTCGTGGGCGCCGAAGTTTGGTTCCGCGGGGTGGTCTCGGGCACCTATCCGCTGCACGTCATTGCGGCCAACCACGCGCAGATTGCCACCCACGCGGTCAACACCACCGCCGCGATCTTTGAAGGGCTGACGGGAGGCGCGTGAAGAGCGCGAAGAGGCCGATCAGTCGGTGTTAGCCGGCCTGTGACGCAGGTCGGCCACGCTGTCGGTGCCCGTGATCGGCGCGGCGTCGATCGTGCCGCTGGCCACACACACCCGGTTGCGACCCTGCCGCTTGGCCTTGTACAGCGCTGCGTCGGCGCGCTCGACGGTGACGAAGAAGGGCTCGCCGATCTCCAGGTCGGCGACACCGATCGACACCGTTGTCGTCATCGGGAGACCATCGGGCAGCGGGTGCCGGTGCATCGCCACCGCCTCTCGCATCTTGTGCGCGACCAGCGTGGCTGAGGCGATGTCGGTCGCTGCCAGACAGACCATGAATTCCTCGCCACCCCATCGCAGCACGTTGTCGCCCTTGCGCAACTCGCGGCGCAGCAGGTCGGCCATGCCGCACAGCAGCAGGTCGCCGCAGGCGTGGCCGTGGTTGTCGTTGACGCGCTTGAAGTGGTCGATGTCGATCATCAGCACTGCCGCCGGTGGGTCGAGCGGGCTGCTGCGCAGGATCGGCCGCGAGACCACGTCGACCGCATGCCGGTTCAGCAAGCCGGTCAAAGCATCGGAATAGGCTGCCTCGCGCAGCAGCGTGCGTTCAGCGGCCACCGACAGCACCGAGCTGAACATGTCCGCCAGGGCCTCGAACAGCCCGATGCCGACCTGTTGAAAGTAGTCGGGTACGTCGGCATACAGCGCCAGCAGACCGCGGTCGGCGTTGACCGTCGAGGCCAGCGGCAACGACACCGCACTGCGGATGCCGTGCATTGCTGCCGCCTCCCGCCAGGGACCGTACAGCGACATCCGCGACACGTTGAATGGCTCGACCCGCTTGCCGGACAGCGTGCGGAAGGCCGGACCGATCTCGGTCAGGAAGCTGCGATCGATCTCCAGCTTCTGGGCGTAGGCCGACGCCGGCCCGACGACGATCTGCGGCACGATGCACGGAGTTTCGACCGGGCCGAACCAGGTCCAGGCCAGGCGCACATGGGGCGTGGCCAGTGTCAACGCCTCGCACACCCGGTGGATGATGTCGCGGTCATTGCGCTGCTCCAGCAGGCGAGATGCGCTGCGCACCAACGATTCGGCGACGCAGGCCTTCTCACGGCCGGCGTCGAAGTCGGTCGTCTCGGCGGTGTGCTGCTGAAAGGGCAGGCGCAGCTTCATGGGAAAGCGGTCATCATGGCTGCGGTCGCGCCGCGTGGGAACGACATTGGATATGGGCTGCTGGGCAGTATTTCGGGGGATTCTGTTTGATTGATATCGGCACTTTTTCGTCCGACCTGATGGGTGAGCGCATGCTGCTGACGCTGACATGCGGACTCATGTTCGTGAGGTGCGTCCTCTGAAGCGCCTTCGTTCGCTGTGCACCGTGGTCACCGCCGCGCTGATGTTCGGCGTTACCGCGGCCGCGCCGGCACAGTCTCCATCTCCGCTGGGCGAGCTGACGCTGTACGGCGTGCGCCTCAAAGGGGCCTCGACCGAGGCCTTCATCGCGGCGGCACTGAAGGCGGGCGCCACGCCGTTGGCACAGCGTACCGACGGTCCGCCGGGCTTCGATACCCGGTCCGCCGGCGTGCCCGCATTGCAGCGTCTGACGGTGGTGAGCGATGCCGCCGGGCTGGTCAGCGCGCAGTTCGTCATCAAGCCGTATGGCCAGGAAAACGAGGCGCTGCGGCAGTTGCTGGTCAGCAAATATGGCCTGCCGACCACCGCCGAGGGCGCGCGTCGGCCGTTTCCAACCTTCGCTGCCCGTTTTGCGCCGCGCGGCAGCTTCGACTGGGATTTCACCGGAGGCATGAAGCTGATCTACCGCCAGCCGGCACTCGGTGATGCCACGCTGTCGTACACCGATGTCGAGCGGGCGCGGCGTCTGTCCGCGTCGACCCCGGTGCCTGGCGTCTCGGGCGCAGCATCGCTGGTGAACCGGTTCTGAACCCGGTGCAACGGCTGTAGAGTCGGCACGATGATGAACGCCGCGCCGCTGTTCCTCGACCTGCTGACAGGCTTGCATCACCGAGCGTATTTTCTTGATCGCCTCAGCGAGGCCGCCGAGACCGCGGTGGCCAAACAACAAGGCCTGGCGCTGTTGCTGGTCGACCTGGACAACCTGTTTCTGATCAACATGGAACGCGGCCGCGACAGCGGCGACCGGGCGTTGGTGGCGCTGGCGATGCCGCTGCAGCGCTCGGCGCGGCCGGGCGACACCGTGGCGCGGCTCGGTGGCGATCAGTTTGCGATGTTGCTGCTGGGCACCTCGCTGGCCACCGCCACGCAGTTCGCCTGTGGCATCCGCAGCCTGGTCGGCCGCGCGCACGATGTACATCCGGATATCGGCACGATCGACGTGTGCATCGGCGTGGCGGCATGCCCGGAGCACGGGCCGTGGCGCGCCTGCGACCTGCTGACGCTGGCCGACCTGCGGCTGAATTCGGCGAAGCGCTCGCGCCACCGGCCGGGCTGGACGCAGCAGGTGTGGGCCGAGCCCCCGGATCTGCCGGATGAGGACGACGGCTGACGCGCTGGGACGGGGGGTTGGAAAACCCGGTGCGCTCAGTGGGCGACCGTCAGTTGCCAACGGGCCATGGCCGCCTCGCTGATTTCACTGGCGCGCACCAGATCGCCGAGGAAGAGGTGCGCGGCCTGGTCGATGCACTGGTGCAGGTCCTTCGAATCGACATACAGATGGCGGTCAGGGCCGATCGCCAGTGTGGGCAGGGCGGTGCGCTTGAGCAGGATGGTCTGGATGTGCCGGCAGACGACGTACTCGAAGACGAACGACGGGTCGATGTCCACCTTCGCGGCCACGGCAAAAACAATGTGCTCGAGTTTCATGAAGACTCCTGTCTGCGCTGACGGTCTCGGATCGATGCGGCCGCAGCCGCCATGACAGAGTTATCGGCCGTGTGATCCGGCTCGTGAGGGCATTCCGCACGAAAGCAGCTGTGTGACGCGTCGCCTCAGGTGAGCCTGTGTGCCGCCACCTAAAATTCTTGAATGCGTTTTCGTGGCACGGCCAAAACAATCTCCTCGTGGGTGGCGATCCTCGCCCTCCTGCTGGGGGGTGTGGCGCCCACGCTGACGCGGGCGATGCCCTCGGGTACCGGCGAGGGCTGGCGGGCGATCTGCTCGTCGGTGGGCATCCGATGGGTTGATCCCACCGCTGCCGCCACGTTCGGGAAAAGCGCGCCGGCGCCATCGCCGCAGCAGATGGGCGAACACTGTCCGTGGTGTTCGCTGCACACGATGGCGCTCGGTCTGCCACCGGCGCTGCTGCCGGTCCTCCCAAGGCTGCCGATGGCCCACGCGGTGCCGCAGCCGTTTCTTGCGGCGCCGCACACGCTCCACGCGTGGTCGTTGGCGCAGCCACGCGCGCCCCCTCGGGTTTCCTGATCTCGCAGACCCCGACTGAGCCCGGAGGCTTCCGGGCCCCGTGCTTTTCAGCGCCACAAGCGCCGTCCCCCGCAGATGACCTGCAGGGGGACGGCGTCAGCGCATCGCCACCCTTCAGGACACCCCATGACGCTTTTTCGTTTTCACCTCGCCGGTCTTTTCGCGGCCGCCTGTTCCACCCTGCCCACTGCGGTGCTCGCCTGTTCGAGCTGTGGCTGCACGCTCAACTCGGAGTGGGCCAGCCAGGGCTTCAAGAGCGCCGGTGGCCTGAGCCTCGATCTGCGCTTCGACTACTTCAATCAGAACGAGCTGCGAACCGGCACCGACCGCGTCAGCCGCAGCGACAAGGCGGTGCCCGCCGATCGCGAGATCCAAAAGAAGACGATCAATCGCAACACCACGCTCACGGTCGATTACGGCTTCAACGCCGACTGGGGCGTCAGCGTGCAGCTGCCGTATCTGCACCGTTACCACACCAGCTACGCCGACGAGGGCGACACCGCGCTGTCGCAGTCGCGCTCCAGCAGCATCGGCGATGTGCGTGTGCTGGGCCGCTACCAGGGCTTCTCACCGGAACACGACTGGGGTGTTCAGCTGGGGCTCAAGCTGCCCACCGGCGATGTCCATCTGAACTTCCGCCGCGGCCCGCAGGCCGGGCAGCCGCTGGACCGCGGCCTGTCTCCGGGCACCGGGTCGACCGACCTGCTGCTGGGCCTCTACAAATTCGGGCCGGTCAACCAGAGCTTCGACTACTTCGCGTCGGCGCTGCTGCAACTGCCGCTGTCGTCGACCGACCACTTCAAGCCCGGTGACGGCGCCAACCTCACCGCCGGCATCCGCTACGCCACTGGCGGCATGCTCGTGCCCCATGTGCAGATCAACGTGCGCACGGAGCGGCCCGAAAGGGGGTCGAACGCCGACGTCCGGAACGCCGGTGCCACCTTGGCCTACCTGAGCCCCGGACTCACCGCTGCGGTGACCGAGAAGTTGCAGGTCTACGGCTTCGTGCAGGTGCCGATCTACCAGCGCGTCACCGGGTACCAGATCGAGCCGAAATACAGCGTTTCGGCCGGGCTGCACTACACCTTCTGATCAGGACGCTTGGAGCAGCGGCAGGATCACCGCGTCCAGCGCGCCGGCGTCCAGCTGCGGCTGGATGAACCAGTCCTGCCGGACGAGCCGGCCGTTGCGGTCGAACACCGCGCACACCGGCATGCGCCAGATGCGGCCGAACCCGCTCAGCCGGGCCGACTTCATCATCGCGACGGCGAAAGAGAAGGGCTTCGCGACCTCGCGGACCTGGGCTTCTGCGCTCAGTTCATCCACGCTGAGTGCGAGTACCGACAAGCCGCGCTCGCGATGCTGGCGGAAGTAGCCGTCCAGTGCCGGCATCTCGGTGCGGCAGGGCCCGCACCAGGTCGCCCAGAAGTTGACCAGCAGCACTTGGCCCCTGAGCGCCTCGGAGCTGAACAGCGTGCCGTCGAGCAGGGTCGCACTGATCGATGCGGCGGGCCCGGCCGCGCGGGCCATTGGCAGCATGGCGCCAGCAGCAGCAGCGGTGGCCAGCCAGGCTCGGCGAGTGGGATCCGGCGGTGCGGGGTTCATGCAGTGATCACCCGGGCCGAGAGGGTGCCGCGCAAAGCATTGCACACCATGATGGCGTCGGCGCGGGCCAGGTCGGCGGCGCTCAGGCGGCGTTCCGTGGCGTTCCATGCAGGATCGGCCAGCACCAGGCCGCGCATCACGCCGGGCAGCGCACCATCGGCGACCGGCGAGGTGTACCAACCACCGGCCAGCTTCAGGAACACCGAGCTGCGTCCGCCTTCGACCAGCCGCCCGTCCTCGGTGAAGAACAGGCTGTCGAAGGCGCCCGCGCGCTCGGCCGCGCGCACACCCTCGTCGTAGTGCCGACGCAGCGTGGTCTTGTGGGCCGCCAGGGGGTGCTCGTTCGGCAGGCGATGCGGGGCGATCAGCAGCGACACTGCGGCGCCGTCGGGGCCGGGCGGCAGATCAGGCAGGTCGGCGAGCGCGGCCTGCGTCAGCTGCAGGCGGCCGTCGTGGGCCAGCGACAGCCGCAGCCGGTGGTGCTCGTGCGGGTTGTCGGCCAGGCCGCGCAGCTGCGACTCGACCCGCCGCTGTGCCGCGTAGCGATCGAAGGCGAAGCCGAGCACCTGCGCGCTGCGGCCGAGTCGATCCAGGTGTAAGGCCAGGTGGGCGGCGCCCTGGCCGCGCGTCGCCCGCATCGTTTCGAACAGCTCGAAGCCCGGTGGCAGCCCGGTCAGGAAGCGGGCCTTCAGGCGGCACTCCTCGAACTCCTCGTCTGCGCGACTGTCGAGCACGATGCCCGCGCCGATGCCCAGCCGCGCCGGGCGCAAGCCATGGGCCTCGGCGCCCAGGGTGATCGTGCGGATCGCGACCGACAGGCAGAAGGCGCCGAGCTTGTCATCGCCCCGCGGCGCATCGACCCAGCCGATCGTGCCGCAGTAGAGCCCGCGCGGCGTCGATTCCAGGCGCGCGATCCAGTCCATCGTGTGGTGCTTTGGCGCACCTGTGATCGAGCCACAGGGGAACACCGCGCGCAGCAGCGCCGGAAAGTCCACCTCGGGCCGCACGCGCGCCTGCACCGTCGAGGTCATCTGGAACACCGTCGAATAGGGCTCGATCGCGAACAGGTCGGGTACCTGTACCGAGCCGGTCTGCGCGATGCGGCCGAGGTCGTTGCGCAGCAGGTCGACGATCATCAAATTCTCGGCCCGGTTCTTCAAATCGAGCGACAGGTGGCGCGCCGTCTCGCTGTCGGCTTCGGGCATGCGCGTGCGCGACGCGGTGCCCTTCATCGGCCGCGCGGTCAGCAACCCGTCCTCGTGGCGCAGGAACAGCTCAGGCGAGCACGACAGCACATGTGTCGTCCTGTCATCGCCCGCGTTGCCTGACTCAGCGCCCTGCAACTGGATGTAGGCCCCGAACGCCACCGGCTGCAACGCGCGCAAGCGGCGGTACAGCCCAACGGGCGAGCCATACGCCTGCCCGTGCAGCCGGTAGCTGTAGTTGACCTGGTACGTCTCGCCGGCACGGATGGCCTCTTGGATGCAGGCGATCGCCTGCGTGAACGCCGGCTGGTCGACGCTGGCTTCGAGGTTCATCACGCCGGCGGCATTACGCACGCCAGCCTCGTCGGCGATCTCCGCGTCAAGCTGCGCCAGCCACTGGTCGGCTTCGGTGCGAGACAGCTTCGCGCAGTCGGCAAACATCAGCGCCCGCAGCGCCGAGCCGTCGCCCGTGGGCAAGGCCTGGTGGCCGGCCTGCAGCAGCTTGGCGCCCCATTCGTAGTCGGCCAGCAGCAGCGCGTGCAGCCCGCGGTGCAGGTCGGCATCGATTGCGGCCCAGGTGGCGGCCAGCGTGGCGGGATCTGCGCAGCGGTGCTCGCGCACGAAACCGCTGTAGGCCCGGCTGGTCGGCCGCGCGGGTGACGCGTCGCGGTCGTCGAGCAGTGCGACGCAGCGACGACCGTGTTGCTGCGCGGCCAACGGCGCGGCCGTTGGCACGCTCAGTACGCCTCGGTGGCCAGCGCCCGACCCAGCAGGTCGATCATGGTCTGCATCATGGTCTGGTGCGTCGCCCAATGTTCGCGTGCCATCTGGCGCTGGCGCAGCGCGGCGTCGGTGTCGCCCAGCGCCTCGAACACCTGATCGAGCCGCCCGCAGGCGATGGCCAGGTCTTCCACGTACATGCCGGGATCGATCAGCGCCACGGCGGCGTTCGCGTCCGTTCGGGCGCCGTTCGCGTCACCGGTGTGAAAACGGCACCAGGCCTGATCGGCCAGGTGCACCGCGCGCATGTGCGCCAGACCCTGCCGGTCAGCGTCGGCCAGGTGGGCTTCATACAGCGCGAGGGCCTGCGCATGCTGCCGTTCGGCCGAATAAAGCTGCGCGCGCAGTGTGCAGACGAAGCTGTCCTGCGGTGCCGAACCGACCCACTGGTCGAGGTTGAACGATGCATCGAGCCAGGCTTGCGCGCGGTGCGCCTCGGCCGTATCGACGCCGCCGAAGATCGACGCCCGCGACGCATGGTTGCAGCGGTGACACGCCATCATGAAGGTGACGATGCTGAGCAGCGCCTCGTCGGCATCGGCGACCGCATGCTCGCGGGCGCGGGCGTACCAGGGCTGCGCGAGGTCGAGGCGATTGGCCCAGTGGTAGCCGGAGGCGGCGACCAGCGCGGCGCGCGCCCGCGCAGCGTGATGGTCCGGGGCGGCGAGTTGCAGCGCCAGCGTCAGGTACTTCGCCATGTCGTCGAAGTCGTCCTGCATGTAGCCCAGGTGCGCCAGCCAGGCAGCGCTCAGCGCCTGCAGCGGCTTCAGCCGGGCCGCAGCGCTCAGCGCCTGGGCGCGCCGCATCTTGTCGCGGCCGACCGATGGGCGTCCGCTGTACTGCTCGATCCAGGCCTCGACGATGCAGATCCACACCGTGACCACCGCGGCAGGCCGCTCGGCGAAGTCGCGGCGCAGGATTTGCAGTTCGGTGTTGGCCTCGCCCAGGCTCCCCTGCCGCGCCAGCAAACCCGCCCGTTCGGCCCGCACGCACGCCGCATCGACCGGATGCCTGGCGGCAGCCAGCGCGGCGTCAAGCCGCGCCATCATCGGCGAGGTGGGCGGCTTCATCGGGTCAGGCGGTGCAGGGCTTCCCGGTAAGTCGCCGCGGTGTGTTCAACCACCGATGCGGGCAGGGCCGGTGCCGGCGCCTGCTTGTTCCAGGGCTTTCCATCGACCGTCGCCTGTTCCAGCCAGTCGCGCACGAACTGCTTGTCGTAGCTGGGCGGGTTGAGCCCGTCGCGCAAGGCAGCCTCGTAGCCTTCGAGTGGCCAGAAGCGCGAGGAGTCCGGCGTCAGCACCTCGTCCATCAGCGTCAATGTGCCATCGGCATCGAGGCCAAATTCGAACTTGGTGTCGGCGATGATGATGCCCTGGGTCAGTGCATAGGCGGCGGCCGTTTGGTACAGCGCGATCGCTACCTCGCGCACCTTGGCCGCCAGTGGGGCGCCGATGATCTCGGCCATGCGCTCGTACGAGATGTTCTCGTCGTGGTCGCCCATCTCGGCCTTGGTCGCCGGCGTGAAGATCGGCTTTGGCAGCTTCGCGGCGTTGACCAGTCCCTCAGGCAGCGCCACGCCACACACCGAGCGGCTTTGCTGGTATTCCTTCCAGCCACTGCCGGCCAGATAGCCGCGCACCACCGCCTCGACCGGCAGGGGTTTCAGGCGCTTGACCAGCATCGAGCGGCCGACCACCTGGGCGCGCTCATCGGCGGCAACGACGCTCTCCGGCGCGTCGCCGGTCAGGTGGTTGGGCACGATGCCCTTGAGCCGCTCGAACCAGAACAGCGCCATCTCGGTCAGCAGCTGGCCCTTGCCCGGGATCGGCTCGCCCATCACCACGTCGAAGGCGCTGAGGCGGTCGCTGGCGATCATCAGCAGCCGGTCGCCGCCGACGGCGTAGTTGTCGCGGACCTTGCCGCGCGCCAGCAGGGGCAGGCTGTGCAGGCGGCTTTCGAGCAGGGCGTCGGTCATGGCGCTACGTGTTCGTCCGGTGATTCAGAAAGGCATCACAAAAAGGCGTCAGACCACGGTCTGCGCCAGCTCGCCCTGGGCATAACGCGCGGCCACCGCCGACAGCGTCTGTGGCTTGATCTTTGCCGCCTGGCCTGCGCAATTGAATTCGAGGTAACGCTGCTTGCAGATCTGCTTGGCGGCCTCGCGGGCGGGCTTCAGGTAGTCGCGCGGATCGAACTTGTCCGGGTTCTCGAACAGGTACTTGCGCACTGCGGCGGTCATCGCGAGCCGAACGTCGGTGTCGATGTTGATCTTGCGCACACCGAACTTGATCGCTTCCTGGATCTCGCTGACCGGCACGCCGTAGGTCTCTTTCATGTTGCCGCCGTACTGGCGAATGATGGCCAGCAGCTCCTGCGGCACGCTAGAGCTGCCGTGCATCACCAGGTGGGTGTTCGGGATGCGGCGGTTGATTTCCTTGATGCGGCCGATGGCCAGGATGTCGCCGGTGGGCTTGCGGGTGAACTTGTAGGCGCCGTGGCTGGTGCCGATGGCGATCGCCAGCGCGTCGAGCTGCGTCTTCTTGACGAAGTCGGCCGCTTCTTCCGGGTCGGTCAGCAGCTGGTCCATCGTCATCGTCGAGTCGGTGCCGTGGCCGTCTTCCTTGTCGCCCTTCATCGTCTCCAGCGAGCCCAGGCAGCCCAGTTCGCCTTCGACGGTGACGCCGAGCTGATGGGCCATCTCGACCACCTTGCGCGTCACCTCGACGTTGTAGTCGTAGCTGGCGATGGTCTTGCCGTCGGCCTGCAGCGAGCCGTCCATCATCACCGAGCTGAAACCGAGGTTGATGGCGCCCTGGCAAACATCAGGGCTCTGCCCGTGGTCCTGGTGCATCACCAGCGGGATGTGCGGCCAGCTCTCCACCGCCGCCTGGATCAGGTGCTTGATGAAGGGCTCACCGGCGTACTTGCGCGCACCGGCGCTGGCCTGCAGGATCACCGGCGCGCCGACCTCGTCGGCTGCCGACATCACCGCCTGCACCTGCTCGAGGTTGTTCACATTGAAGGCCGGAATGCCGTAGGTGTGCTCGGCGGCGTGGTCGAGCAACTGGCGCATGGAGACGAGTGGCATGGTCGTTTCTCGTGGAGTGGTGAAACCCGAGAGGTGGCCCGGCTGACTGCGGCCAGCGAGGCGCTTCGGCCGCCACAGCAGCGCCCTCCGTGATGCAAATCATTGTATCGGCCGGGTCTGCGGCTCGGTGCGCACCCCCCGCGACTGCGGGAGCCTGCACGCCTGCGGAACGTCGCGCTGCCTTGGGTGAGGGCGCGTCAGGCCACGCGGCAGACCTTCAGCATGTTGGTGCCGCCCGGATAGCCCATCGGTTCGCCGACGGTGATCGCGTAGGTGTCGCCCGGCTTGAGCACGCCCTGCTCGACCAGCAAACCCTCGGCACGGGCCAGGGCCTGGTCGCGGTCGGTGAAGTTGGGCATCAGCAGCGGACGCACATTGCGGTACAGCGCCATCTTGCGCTGGCTGGTGACCTTGGAGGTCAGGCCGTAGATCGGTACATGGACCTTGTGGCGGCTCATCCACAGTGCGGTCGAGCCCGACTCGGTCAGCGCCAGGATGGCCTTGCAGCCCAGGTGGTGCGCGGTGAACAGCGCGGCCATCGCGATCGACTGGTCGATGCGGCCGAACAGCTTGTTGGTGAAGCCGGCATTGAGCGAGATCTCCTCGGCGCGCTCGGCCTCGAGGCAGATCGAGGCCATCATCTCGACCGTCTCGACCGGGTACTTGCCGGCTGCCGTCTCGGCGCTGAGCATCACCGCGTCGGTGCCGTCGAGCACCGCGTTCGCCACATCGCTGACCTCGGCACGCGTGGGCACCGGGTTGACGATCATCGACTCCATCATCTGCGTCGCGGTGATGACGATGCGGTCGAGCTCGCGCGCCATCTTGATCATCTTTTTCTGCAGCGCCGGCACGGTCGCATTGCCGACCTCGACCGCCAGATCGCCGCGCGCCACCATGATGCCGTCGCTCGCCTTGAGGATGCTTTCCAGCACCGGAATCGCCTCGCTGCGCTCGATCTTCGCGATCAGCGCCGCCTTGTGCTTGTAGGGCTCGCCGGCCAGGTTGGCGAGCTGGCGCGCCATCTCCATGTCGGTGGCGCTTTTCGGGAAGCTCACCGCCAGGTACTCGCACTGGAAGCTCATCGCGGTCTTGATGTCTTCCATGTCCTTGGCCGTCAGGGCCGGCGCGGTCAGGCCACCACCGGCCTTGTTGATGCCCTTGTTGTTCGACAGCTCGCCGCCGATCACCACCGTGGTGTGCACCTCGGCCCCGCGCACCGCATCGACGGTGAGCTTCAGCAGCCCGTCGTTGAGCAGCAGCGTGTCGCCCGGGCGCACGTCGCGCGGCAGTTCCTTGTAGTCCAGGCCGACGCGCTCGTTCGTGCCGAGCGCGGTGGTCTCGCCATCGAGAACGAAGGTCTGACCGGCTTCGAGCATCGTCTTGCCACCCTCGAACTTGCCGACGCGGATCTTCGGGCCCTGCAGGTCGGCCATCAGTGCGACCTCCTTGCCGACCCGTTTCGCCACCTCGCGCACCAGCGCCGCGCGATCGATGTGGTCCTGCGCGCTGCCGTGCGAGAAGTTCAGCCGCATCACATCGACCCCGGCGCGGATCATTCGCTCAAGCACCTCGGCAGAGCTGGAGGCCGGCCCGAGGGTGGCGACGATCTTGGTGGCGCGAAGCATCAGGGGGGTTGTACGCGGAATCGCCAGGCCGTGGGTCGAGGTCGTCGGCCGCTCAGACCGGGGCGTCTTGCGCGCGCTGCTCAAGGATCTCGATCGCCGGCAGCACCTTGCCTTCCAGCATTTCGAGGAAGGCGCCGCCGCCGGTGCAGATGTAGCCGATACCGTTCTCGACGCTGAACTTCGAGATCGCCGCCAAGGTGTCGCCGCCGCCTGCGATGCTGAACGCGCTCGACGCCGCGATCGCATGGGCGATCGTTTCGGTGCCGCGCGAGAACGCCTCGAACTCGAACACGCCGACCGGGCCGTTCCAGACGATCGTGCCGGCCGACTTCAGTTTCTCGGCCAGGGCCGCGGCGGTTTTCGGACCGATGTCGAGGATCAAGTCGTCGGCGGCCACGTCGGTGGCCGCTTTGGTGGTGGCGGGCGCGTCCACCGCGAAGGTCTTGGCGGTGACCACATCGACTGGAATCGGCACCTCGGCGCCACGCGCCTTCATCGAAGCGATCACGGTCTTCGCCTTGTCGACCAGGTCGGCTTCGGCCAATGACTTGCCGATCGGCAGGCCCGCGGCCAGCATGAAGGTGTTGGCAATGCCGCCACCGACGATCAGCCCGTCAACCTTGGCCGACAGCGCTTCAAGGATGGTCAGCTTGGTGCTGACCTTGCTGCCGCCCACGATCGCGATCAGCGGTCGTTTCGGCGCAGCCAGCACCTTCGTGATCGCGTCGGCCTCGCCCGCCAGCAGCGGGCCGGCGCAGGCGATCGGTGCGTATTTCGCGATGCCGTGCGTCGAGGCCTGCGCGCGGTGCGCGGCGCCAAATGCATCGTTGACATAGATGTCGCACAGCGCGGCCATCTTGCGGCTCAGCGCCTCATCGTTCTTCGCCTCGCCCACGTTGACGCGGCAGTTTTCCAGCAGCACCAGCTCGCCCGGAGTGAGGGCGCGGCCGTTCACCGTCACGCCATCGACCCAGTCGGTGATCAGCGGCACGGGGCGACCCAGCAGCTCACTGACATGTGCAGCGATCGGCGCCAGCGAGTCTTCGGCGGTCCAGTGGCCTTCCTTTGGGCGGCCCAGGTGCGAGGTGACCATCACCGACGCGCCGGCTTTCAGCGCGGCCTCGATGCAGGGCAGCGACGCGCGGATGCGGGTGTCGTCGGTGATGCGGCCGGCGTCGTCCTGCGGCACGTTGAAATCGACGCGGATGAACACCCGCTGTCCCGCGACCCGTTTGGCGGCGATGAGGTCGGTGAATCGAATGGCTTTCATGGGGCGGTGGGAATGGGTCTCGTGCCGTCTGAGTTTAAGGTCGCCCCTCGGCACTGTGCGACTCACCAGCCGCAGATTAGCCGCAACGGCAGGTACGCCGCCAACCCTGCCAGCAGCGGCCCCAGCACGCCGGGCCGCCACGCGTACCAGAGTGTGGTCACCAGCGCGGCCGGCAGCCGCGCGTCCTGCCAGGTGCTGATCAGGTGGCCCTGCGTCATCACGATCTCGGGCACGATCACCGCCGCCAGCGCGGCCAGCGGCGCGACTTTCAAGCCGCGCTGCAGCCAGTCGGGGATCGGCACCTCGCGCTCGGGAAACAGGAAGAACCCCCGCGAGACGACAGTGATGACCGCGAGCCCGATGATGGTCACGGTGGTGTATGCGGTGTTGCTCATGGGGCGTGATCAATGGGCACCATCAGTCCGGCCGCTGCAGGCGCCGGGCCGCGTTCTGCCCCTGTTCGATCAGCAGGCCGGCGGCCACCGCGGCCACGATGGCGACGATGATGTTGAGCTTCAGCGGCAGCGCAAACGCCGCCACCGCCGCGCTGCCGGCGATCCCGGCAACCACCCAGGTGCTGCGGTCGGACAGCAGGCTGTAGGTGATGCCGACCATCGCCAGCGTCCCGGCAAAGCCCAGGCCCCAGGCGTCCGGAATCACGTTGGCCAGCGCGATGCCGATCAGCGAAGGCACCTGCCAGGCCACCCACAGCAGCAGTGCGCCGCCGACGAAGTAAGGCAGCTGCCCGGGTACCCGGCTCGGACCGTGTTCGTCGGCGGGGTAGGCGCGCTGGAAGCCGATCAGGCTCAGGTCCACCGCCAGGTAGCCGAGCAGCAGGCGGTGACGTCGAGGCACGTGCGCGAACACCGCGCGCCAGCGCGCGCTGTAGATCACGAAGCGCAGGTTGACGCAGAACGCGGCCGCCCAGATCACCCACATCGGCGCTCCGGTTGCCAGCAAAGGCAATGCTGCCAACTGGGCGCTGCCGGCGTAAACCAGCAGCGTCATCAGCGCGGCCAGCGGCACGCTGAGGCCGCCCTTGACCATCGCGATGCCGGTGACCAACCCCCAGGCACCGATGCCGGCTGCCAGGCCGCCCATCTCGCGCATGCCGCGGCAGAAATCGGGGTCGCGCAGCAGCAACCGGATGGCAGAAATCATGCAACGATTGTGTGGGCTCGCGTGGCGCTGGCATGCCGATGCGGCGCGATGGCCCGGGGCCCGGCCCGGCTTTGTGAAACGCGGCGGACGTCGGCGCGCGCCCTGCGCCTTTAGTGGGTCGCCGGTTCCTTGGCGTCTTTGGGCGCTTTTGCGGTGCGCGTTTCCGTCTCGGGCGCGTCCGCCTCCGGCGTCTTGCTGCTCGCGGTGGCGATCGGGTTCTCGAGCTCCGGCGACACCGGCTCGATCTTGTTCTCGCGCATGTAGTCGTTCATGTCGCGCCAGCCGGCGAAGATCGCCGCCTTGTCGGCCTTCCTGTTCAGCGTGTAGCAGTCTTCGATGGCCCGGCCGGCGTGGCGACAGGCGCCGCCGATGGCCGCGCCCTCGGCGGTGCGCGCGGCCGCTATCTTTTCGGGCGATTCGATGCCCAGCTGGTCACAACCGGCCAGCGTCAACGCGACAAGGGCAATCAGGGCAGACAGGGCTAGGCGCGGCATGGCGAACTCGGCAGGGCGAAGACACTCTTCGGGGTTGATCGTTGTATCGACCCCGCGCGCCGGTACTTGAGCCAGAACTGGGGGGTCTTTCGCGGCCGTTTCAGCGCCTGCGATCACCGATGACAAAATGATCTCTATCGTCGCGGCAGAGCCTCGACGATCGCCTGATCACCCGACGCTGCCGTGCCCCGCCATCCCCACATCGACTCCACTTCCGAGACGCCAGCGCCGCGCAGCGTCGCGCCTGCGGACGCCGCGCAGCCGATGGATGTGATCTTCATCGAGGGCTACACCGGGCAGACGGTGATCGGCATCCACGACACCGAACTGCACCGCCCGCAGACCATCGTCGTTGATGTGCACGCCGGGCTGCCGCACGCCCAAGCCTGCGAAACCGACCGCATCGCCGACACCATTGATTACGGCGGTGTGCGCGAGCGGCTGCAGGCCCTGTACCGCGACCACCAACTGACGCTGCTGGAATCGTTCGCCGAGACGATCGCCGAGATGCTGATCGTCGATTTCGGCGCGGCGTGGGTGCGCGTGAAGGTGGTCAAGCCGAAGAAGTTTCCCGACGTCGAGGCGGTGGGCGTCGTCATCGAACGGCGCGCGCAGCGCTGAGCGCTGGCGAGCCCTGATCAGGATGCTGCGTAGGGGTAGGGCGTCGCGCTCTTTTTCGCGACCACCTCGGCGGCCGTCGGCGAGCCGGTGACGGCGCGCTGAATGGCTTCCTTGGTCGCCCGGTGGTTGTGATCCAGGATCTTCTGGTCGTCTTCTGCCAGCCAGTGGATGAACACGCTGACGCAGATGAACAGGTTGTCGGCTTCGGCCAAAGGGATCGTTCCGTCTTCGACCGAGTCGGCCACCGCCATGGCGATGCCGCGCTGTGCCGGGCCGAACATCTGCACCGCCTGCTTCGCGCCCTTGATCGTGACCTTGTTGAACATCACCGTGGCCGGCTTGGTCAACAGGTTGGGCGCAATCACCGCCAGCATCGAGGTGAAACCATCCTTGTTGTTGACCAATGCGTTGGCGAACGCGGTTTCAGCCGCGCTGCCGCGGGGGCCGATGAGCAGATCGATGTGGGCCACTTCGTGGCCGTCGCCGACCATCGATTCGCCCACCATCAAGCGGTCGATCTTTGCCATGGTTGTCAATCCAGGGGAATCAAATTGAGATGGCGCGGATGGGAGATCACCCAAGCCCCGAAGAACCTTATCACCATCCCCAGACCCGCACGAAGCCCCGGCATTCGACAATCCCAGCATGCCTCGCTTCGCCGCCAACCTGACGCTGATGTACACCGAGCATGCCTTTGCCGATCGCTTTGCGGCAGCGGCGGCCGATGGCTTCGAGGCGGTCGAATGCTTGTTTCCTTACGAGCTCGGCACTGAGGAACTGGTGCGGCGCCTGCGCGATCTGCGCCTGACGCTGGTGCTGTTCAATCTGCCGCCCGGCGACTGGGCCGCCGGTGAGCGCGGTCTGGCTGCGCTGCCAGACCGCGAGGCCGAGTTCGCCGCGTCTGTCGAGACCGCGCTGGCCTGCGCGCTGGCCTCGGGTTGCCGGCAGCTGCACGCGATGGCCGGCCTGATGCCGGCGGCCGTCAGCGCCGATGGCCGTGCCGCGATGCAGCGCACGTATGTCGCCAACCTCCGCCATGCCGCGCGGGTGCTGGCGCCGCACGGCATCACGCTGCTGATCGAGCCGATCAACACACGCGACATGCCTGGCTACTTCCTGAATTACCAGCAAGCGGCGCATGACGTCGCGGCCGAGGTCGGCGAGCCCAACCTGAAGGTGCAGATGGACCTGTACCACTGCCAGGTCATGGAAGGCGATGTGGCGACCCGGCTGCGCCGCCACATCGCCGGCGTGGGCCACCTGCAGATCGCCGGCGTTCCCGACCGGCACGAGCCCGACAGTGGCGAGCTGAACTACCCCTTCCTGTTCGAGCTGATCGATGCGCTGGGCTACCGCGGCCACATCGGCTGCGAATACCGGCCGCGCGGTGGTACCTCGGCCGGGCTGGGCTGGTGGCGCCGCCGCGTGCGTCAGGCGTGAGCACCATGCGTCGCGGTGTCATGGACGTCGCGCGCAGGGGGCATCGCCGCCCCCGGGGGCAGTGGAACTCCCCTTGCCGACCAGAATCCAGTCTCAGGGCTGCGAAATTGAAAGGCTGGGATGAGTTCATCGGCGGTTGATCGACAACTCGGGGGGTGGCAGGACGCATCACGGGCTGCGGCCGCCCTGCGTTACTGGCTCGCTGGCCTGATCGTCGCGTTCGCTTGCACCTTGCCGGTGTCTGCCCAACCGGTGAAGACCGAGCATGTCACCGCCGAGCTGGTGGCCGAACGCAGTGCGGTGCAGCCCGGCCAGCCGCTGCGCATCGGGCTGCTTCTGCAGCACATCCCGCACTGGCACACCTACTGGCGCAACCCCGGCGAGTCGGGCTTGCCCACCACGCTGAGCTGGACGCTGCCCGCCCGCAGTCAGGCCGGTGAGATCGACTGGCCGGCCCCGAAGCGGCTGCCGATCGGCCCGCTGGTCAACTACGGTTACGAAGGCGAATTGCTGCTGCCGCTGACCTACACCCCGCCGGCCGATGCGCGGCCCAGCAGCACGCTCAGCCTGCAAGCCAAGGCGACCTGGCTGGTGTGCCGGGACGTCTGCATCCCCGAGAGCGCAACGCTGACGCTGCAACTGCCGGTCGTTGGTGCGAGCGCCTCAGCCGATGCCGTCACACCCGGCAGCGCCGAGCACACCGCGCTGTTCGAGCGTGCCCGCGGCGAGCAGTCGGCACCGCTCGCCGGTTGGGCGGTCGATGCGCAGCAGGCCGGGCGCGAGTTGCTGGTCACGTTCTCGAAGCCGCTCGGCCCCGCTGCCCCCCGGCCAGCGCTGCAGTTGTTTCCGTATGCCGAACAACTGATCGAGCCGGCGCGGCACGAGGTGTTTCGCACCGACAGCGGCTATGCAGTCAAGCTGCGCCTGGTCGACGGCGTGGCTGTTCCGGCGTCGCTGTCGGGCATCGCCGTGGCCCAAGGCGTCACGGCGCCGGGCGCCTCGACGGTCTGGGGCGGCACGCGGCGGTCGGCCGAGTTCGACACGCCGGTGCGGTCCGTCGCCGCGTTGGTGTGGCCGGAAGGCGCGAAGGCGCTGGCGGACACGGATGCAAGCGCAACGACACCCGAGACGCTCGGTGGTGGGGCCGACCTGGGCTGGGCCACGGCGCTGCTGCTCGCCTTCGTCGGTGGCATGGTGCTGAACCTGATGCCCTGCGTGTTCCCGGTGCTGTCGATAAAGCTGCTGAGCCTGGCCAGGCACGGTGGTGACGAGCAGCCGCCAACCGCCACGGCATTGCGCACGCATGCGCTGGCCTACAGCGCCGGCGTCTTGCTGAGTTTTCTGGCGCTGGCAGCGCTGCTCCTGGCCCTGCGCGCCGCCGGCAGTGCGATCGGCTGGGGCTTCCAGTTACAGGAGCCGGGCGTCGTGTTCGTGCTGGCGCTGCTGTTCTTTGCACTAGGCCTGAACCTGATGGGCGCCTTCGAGTTCGGCGGCCTGCTGCCCCAAGGCCTGGCCGCGTGGCGCGACCGGCGGCCGGCGGTCGATGCGCTGGCCTCGGGCGTGCTCGCGGTGGTGGCGGCCAGCCCGTGCACCGCACCCTTCATGGGCGCTGCGCTCGGCTATGCGATCACCCAGTCGCCAGCCGTCGGCCTAAGCGTGTTCGGCGCGCTCGGCCTCGGCATGGCGCTGCCCTATGCGCTGCTGGTGCTGACACCGGGCTGGCGCTCACGGCTGCCGCGACCGGGCACGTGGATGCTGCGGCTGAAGCAGGCGCTGGCCTTTCCGATGTTTCTGACCGTCATCTGGCTGGTCTGGGTGCTCGGTCAGCAAACGGGCATCGACGGCGCGGCGAAGGCGCTGATCGCGTTGGTGGTGATGGCGTTCGCGATCTGGGTCGCCGGCGCTCGCAGCAGCGTCGGCGCAGCCGGCGACGGCCGGCCGCTGGCGCGTCGCGCGATCGGGGGTCTGATGCTGGCCGGTGCACTGGCCTGGGGCTGGCCTGGTGCGGCCCTCACAGGCAGTGTTGCCGCCGCCCGCACCGCAGCGCCAGGGGCGCCTGATGCAGCCTGGGCGCCTTACGACGAGACGGTGATCGCCGAGCGGCTGGCCGCCGGCCAGCCGGTGTTCGTCGACTTCACCGCAGCGTGGTGCGTCAGCTGCCAGGTCAACAAGCGGCTGGTGCTGCACACCGATGCCACGATGCAGGCCTTCGCGCGCGCCAACGTGGCACTGATGCGCGCCGACTGGACGCAGCGCGACGCCCGCATCACCGAGGCACTGGCCCGCTTAGGCCGCAACGGCGTGCCGGTGTATGTGCTGCTGCGCCCGGGCCGCGAGCCGCTGCTGTTGCCCGAGATCCTGACCGCCAAATTGGTGCGCGACGCACTCGCGACACTGTGAGTGTTGACCACGGCGCGGGAACCCCGCGCGCGCTGATGCCGATGCGCGGCCTGCGGCGCAAGACCCTGGACGCCGTGCTGGCCGCGGTCTGCGTGATGACCCCGGCTGGCGGGTTTGCCGCCGACATCGCTGCGCCGATGTCGAAGATCGGTGATGCGGCCTCGGACGTCGCCGTTGACGCCTCCGGCCAATCGATCGATGTCGCCGCGCTGGCCGAGCGCCTGCGCCCAGCGCGCTATGTGCTGCTGGGCGAAATCCACGACGACGCCCTGCATCACCGCCTGCGGGCTGCACTGCTCAGCGCACTGCTGGCCGATGGCCGACCGACCTGGGTGGTGTTCGAGCAGATCGACCACCAGCACAACGCGGCGGTCGCCGCGGCGCCGCGTGACACCGAGGCGGTCGTCAGCGCCGGGCATCTCGACAAAAAAGGCTGGGGGTGGCCGCTGCACCGGCCGCTGTTCGACGCGGCGCTGGCCGGTGGCGCGACCATCGTCGGCGGCAACCTGAGCCGTGCTGAGGCCAGCAGCGTGGTGCGGGGTGGCGTGGCGCAGGCGCCAGTGGAATTGCAGCGCTGGCTTGCTGGTCCCGATGCCGCCGGCGGCGCCGATGCCGCGCTGCCGTCGGCCTGGACAGCGGCACAGGACGCCGAACTGCGCTACCAGGTGGACGTCGGCCACTGCGGTGCGCTGCCGCCTGCGATGCTCGCGCCGATGGCCCTGGCGCAGCGCGCCCGTGATGCGGCGCTGGCGGCAGCGATGACCGCCGCACCGCCCGGCGTGCGGGTGATGCTGATCGCCGGCAACGGCCATGTGCGGCGCGACATCGGCGTGCCGCACTACCTGGCGGCGGTGCCCGCCAACGGCATCGTCAGCATCGCCTTCCTCGAACGTGCCAAAGATGGCGCGACGGTCGCCGACGGCCCCTATGACGAGGCCTGGTTCACGGTGCCGGTCGAACGGCCCGATCCGTGTGCCTCATTCCACGCGCCCGGCGTCGCCAGGTAGCCGGCGTCACAATGACAATGATCAAGACGTTGCCCCAGACCTCGGAGACCCTCCCGATGCCCCAGTCCTGTGCCCAGTTGATCAAACAGATCGATGACCTCAGCGTCTGAGCCCGCGATGAGCGCTCCCCGTGTTCTGGTCATCGCCGGCAGCGCCCGCCGCGGGTCGCTGAATCAGCAACTGGCGGCGGTGGCCACACGCGAGATAGAACAGGCCGGTGCAGTGGTCACGCCCGTCGATCTGCGCGCGCTGGCGCTGCCCGTCTACGACGCCGACATTGAGGCACGCGGCATGCCCGACGGCGCACGCACCTTGCGGCGACTGTTCGCCGAGCACGAGGCGCTGGTGCTGGTCTCGCCCGAGTACAACGGGTTCCCGACCCCGTTGTTGATCAACGCGCTCGACTGGGCCTCGCGACCGGTGGCCGAAGACGGCTTGCCGTCGGGCCCCACCGCGATGAGCGGCACGGTCGCCGGCCTGCTCAGCGCCTCGCCCGGCGCGTTCGGCGGCATGCGCAGCCTGCTGTTCACCCGCCAGTTCCTGCAGATGAACCTCGGCATGCTCATCGTGCCCGAGCAGTTCGGCCTGGGATTGGCCGACAAGGCCTTTGACGCCGCTGGCGCGCTGGTCGACGCGAAAGCCCATGCCGCGGTGGTCAAGGTGGTGCAGTCGGTGTTGCGAACGGCGGCAGCGATGAAACCGTCGCCCGTGGTCTAGCAAGGCCCAGGGCGCACGAGGCTGGATGCATGAGCCTGCGCGCCCGCCTGCTGCTGATCCTGTCGCTGGCGCTGCTGCTGCCGGCCGGCCTGATGGGCTGGCGCTTCTACCAGGAACGTGCGGACGAGATCGATCAGGCACAGCGGCGTTTGTCGACCGTGGCCCGCCGCATCGGCGATGAGATCGACACCCGCATTCAGGGCACGGCGCAACTGCATTACGGTCTGTCGCGTGCCCGCGACCTCGACACCACCGACCGCGCGGCGTGCTCTGAATTCCTGTCTGCGGTGCGCGAGGAGTATCCGCAGTACACCGGCATCCTGACGATCCGTCCCGACGGCGCGCTGTTCTGCGACTCGCTGCGCACCGGCCGGCAGCTCGACCTGCGCGACCGTGATTACTTCAAGCAGGCCTTGACGCTGCGCGGAGCCCTCGCGCTGCAGCCGACCTTCGGGCGACTGACCGGCATCTCGGTGCTGCAGATTGCCTACCCGGTGCACGATGGCGACGGCCCGCTGCAGTACGTGTTGCTGGCCTCGTTGAACCTGGACAAGTTCGCCGCTGAACGTCAGCGGGAATTCCTCACGCCGCGCCCGCAGCTGCTGCTGGTGGATCGACAGGGTGGCGTGCTGGCCTGGGCCGGCGACGGCCCGAACCGACAGGCGCCCGGCACGCCGATCACCGACCGGGCATTGCTGCGCCTGGCGACGCAACCCAACGGCTCGGCCGTTGCCGAGACCGTCGACGCGCAAGGCCGGGTGCAGGTCTGGGCCACCGATGCGGCGCAGGTCGAGCGGTGCTCCGGCATCCATGTGCTGGTCGGGCTGCCGAAGGCCGACCTGGTGGCCGCGGCGAACCGCCGCCTGGTGCAGGACCTGAGCTTCCTCGGACTGATCGCGCTGCTGCTGTTTATCGCGATGTGGGTGCTCGCCGAGCTCGGTATTCGCCGACCGGTGGGCCGCATCACCGAGGTGGCGCGCCAGCTGGGGGGTGGCCGGCTCGATGCCCGCATCCCCGGGCCCTACCCGCGCGGCGAGCTGGGCGGGCTGATGGCGGTGCTCAACAGCACCGCCAACTCGCTGCAACGGCAGCGCGCCGACATCGAGCAGCTGGGCCAGCAGCTGCGCCAGTCGCAGAAGCTCGAAGCGATCGGAACGCTGGCCGGCGGCATCGCGCACGATTTCAACAACATCCTCGGCGCCATCCTTGGCAACGTGGCGCTGGCCCGCGACGACCTCGCGGTCGATCACCCGGCCGAGCGCAGTCTGGCGCAGATCGAAGTCGCCGCGTCGCGTGCACGCGATCTGGTGCAGCAGATCCTGGCTTTCAGCCGCCAGCAGCCGCCGGCATTGGTTACGCTCTCGCTGCGCCCACTGGTGGAAGACGTCCTCGGCATGCTGCAGGTCGCGCTGCCGCCGGGCATCAGCTTGAACACCGAGCTGGCCGATTCCCCACTGCATGTGCGGGCTGATGCCACGCAGCTGCACCGTGTGCTGACGAACTTGTGCGCCAACGCATGGCAGTCGCTGCAGGGCCAATCCGGGCAGGTGACGGTGGGCTTGGCGCTGCTGTCGCCCGAAGGCGCAAAGGCAGCCGGCGTCGCCATCGGCGATCCATCGGTGCTGGCACCGATCGCTCACCTGTGGGTCCGCGACAGCGGCTGCGGGATCGACGAGGCCACCCGCCTGCGCATCTTCGAGCCGTTCTTCACGACCAAGCCGGCCGGCTCGGGCACCGGCCTGGGCCTGAGCGTGGTGCATGGCATCGTGCTTGGCCACGGTGGCGCGCTGACGGTGGACAGCCGGCCGGGTCTGGGCAGTACCTTCCATGTCTACCTGCCCACCGTCGCCGTCGATGCCTCGACGCCCCTCGCCGACGCGGTGACGCTGCATCCAGCCGCCTGGAGCGGCCAGGGTCAGCGGGTGCTCTATGTCGACGACGACGAGGTCATGAAGGTGCTGGTCGAGCGGCTGCTGGCGCGCGCCGGCTACCGGCCGGTGTGTCACGGCAGCGTGCAGCAGGCGCTGGCGGCGGTGCGCGCTGATCCCGCGTCCTGGGACGTCGTCGTCACCGACTACAGCATGCCGGAGCTGTCGGGCGTCGAGCTCGCCCGCCAGCTGCTGGCCATCCGGCCCGACCTGCAGGTGATCGTGATCTCCGGCTATGTGTCTGACGAGTTGCGGCTGGCCGCTCGCGCCAGTGGCGTGCGCGAGGTGATCCAGAAGCAGTACACGCTCGAAGAGCTGGGCCCGGCGATTCAGCGGGCGCTGGGGGCCGAGGCCCGCTGAATGCGGGCGCCGTCAGCCCGGTGCGGCGATGACCTCGCAGACCACCGCATCACCGGCTCGCAGCATCCCGTCGGCCTGCACCCGCGCCGTCAGCCCGCCGTGCCCGCGCATCGCGTTGTAGCCGCCGGCCCCGAGCAGTTCCTCCATCCGTGAGCACGGCTCGCACGGCCCGGTGATCTGCAGCACCACGTCGGCGCCGATGCGCAGCTGCAGGGCTTGATCCTTGAACAGGCTGCGCGCGGCCAGCAGGTTCAGCCCCGAGACCACCAGGTTGCGGCGCAGCCCGAGCGCATCGACCTCGGCCACCGCAGCCAGCGCTGCGATCACCGGCAGGTGCTCGGCCTGGATCAGCGTCACCTGCCGCTTGCTGCCACCGACCGGACCACCCGTGTTGACTTTGGCTCCTGCGCTGCGATCACCGTCCAGCCCGCGCCCGGCCAGCGCCACGGCCGAGGCCACCGACACCGCCTGCACCCGCCGTGCCGGTCGCAACAGGATCGCGTCGAGCCGGCCGGCGCGCGGGAAACGGCAGGTCAGTGTCCGCAGCGTTGCGGCATCGGCGCTGTCAGCCACCGACAGCACCGTCAAGACAAATCCAGACGTTCTCAAGTGAGTTACAAATAACAAGTGTCCTCATGGGTGGTATTTTCCGTCCCGGAGCCCGCCGTGTCGGCGCTGCTCTGGTCGGGATTGCTGGCGATGGGTCCTGTGATCGCACGTCGCCGAAAGGCGATCGCCCGAGGCTGAGCCGGGGTCTACGGGTTGCCGGCTCGCTTCTTCATCGAACCAATTTCGCTGCTCCAGAACACCGTGGTTGCCCGTGTGCGCTTGGCGCAGTAGAGGCCCGCATCGGCGCGATCCATGAGCTCTTCCAGGTGCAGCTCATCGTCTCGATGGGCCACCATGACGCCGATGCTGCAACCGACGGCCAGGGCCTTGCCGTCCCGCTCGATGGGTGCTTCCAGTGCCGCGCGCAAGCGGTCGGTGAGCGCTGGCAGGCGGTCAGGGGCGACATCTTTCAGCAGCGCACAGAACTCATCGCCACCGAGCCGGGCCACGATGTCGCCCGTGCGGAAAAAGTTGCGCAGTCGGGCGCCGATGACGCGCAACACATCGTCTCCGGCCGCGTGCCCCAGGGTGTCGTTGATCGGCTTGAACTTGTCGAGGTCTATCGACAGCAACGCAACTGGCTGGTCCTGAGCCCAGCAGGCCGACATCGCCGCGGCGGCCGCCGGCATGAACGCGCGCCGATTCGGCAGCCCGGTGAGCACATCGGTGTTGGCCGACGCGCTGATCGGGCGCACCAGCTTGTAAGCCAGCGCGCTGACCGCCAGCACCGACAGGATCAGCGACGCCAGGATCCAGCCCTGCACCGCCGCCGCCGCATCGAGCAGCGCCGGCACCGCCTTGTTGTCGAGCTTGCCGATCCACAGCCACACGTCACCGTCCACCGACGAGGCCAGTGCCTTGACACGGATGAAGGAATAGGCGCCGCCACTCGACACCTGGATCAGGTCGGCCGGGATCGACGGGGCCGCGGCGATCGCGGTCTGTTGCCCGCCAGCGGCCGCGGACGTCGCTTCGCCATCGGCCAGCGCACCGCGCAGCTTCGCAAAGGTGCGCTGCGTGAGGTCCGCGCTCAAGGACGAGGCCAGCACGCGAGGCGGTTTGCCGGTGTCGGCGCCAGCGACGATCAACTCAAACCCAGTGAGCTTCGCGAGCCGCCGCGCTAAGCTGTCATCGATCGCCAGCGTGCCCCGCAGCGTGGCGATCGGCCGCGGCGCGAGGATGTCGGCGTTCCGGTAGGTGACCAGCTGCATGGCACCGGCGTCTCGCACCACGGTGAAGTCCAGCAGGTTCACGGACACGCTCGGGGCCGCGTCCGCCGCGCTCGATGGCGCGCCCGCCCAGGGGTGTATCGAATACTGGATCCGTGTGCTGCGCGCCTGGTGGTTCTCCAGCATCGAATCGATGGTCGGCTGATCCCGAGTGGCCACCGCCTGCCGCAGGCCGTACTCCGAGGCCATCAGCTTGGTGCCGGCCGCCAGGCTTTCTTGTTCCTCGAAGACCTGGTTCTGCACCGTCAGGTACCCGCCCTGCAGGACATCGCGGATGGCAGCCAGCGTCAGGCCGTCGTGCCTGGACTTCAAGAACACCATCAGCCCGACCTGGATCGCGATCAGCGTCAGGGCCAGGCAGACCACCAGGCGACGCTCGTTCGTGAATGCGCTCGTGAGGCCGCGCAGCCTGCGCCACAGGCGCGGCTTCACCGACCGCAGCGACGCAGGCGCAGCCCCCGACGCCGCACGGAGGGCGGGCGACGACACGGACGACCCTTGGGTTTCGGCGTGACTGACCATCTCGGAAAGATCGTCAGCAGCCGACCCTGACTTGAGCGCCGTGTGGGGTGCGTATTCCCTAGGGCCGTGCGCAGCGGGTTGGTCAGATGGCCCAGCGCAGGGCTTGAGGCGTGTCGTGATCGGCAGAGCCAACAGCTGGGGCACACGCGCTCAGATCAATGCAGCTGATCAGGTCGGCGTGGTTTGCGAAACGACTTCGGTGTGTAGACGTTGCCGGTCCATTCACCTTCATCGTCTGCTGTCTTGCCGCCACGCGCGCGTCGGATGACGGCTTCGGCCTCGCTGCGGGCCAGGCGCCGCGATGTGCGCCAGTGCCACAGCAGCAATGCGCCACGGCGCAGCGCCCAGCCCCACCGACGCACGGCCCGATCGAAGCGCTGCTGGCGCGCTGCGCCCAGGCACAGCCGCACCCCTAGCACCGCGCAGACGACGAGGGTGAGGGCGGCAAGCAGCGTTTCGGCGAGGCTCATGGGCCTTTATTTTGCGCGCGCCACGCGGGTCGAGTCACGCAGGAGGCCGGTAGGGCGCCCCCCGTGTCCGAGGTCCGCTCAGGCGTTGATCATCAGCCGCTGGCAGATGCGGTCCAGGCGCTGCGTGTCCTGGTCGTTCAGCAAGCCAGCGCGCAGCCGCACCGCGCGCTCGATGCGTCGCAGCCGGAAGCGCAGCTCGCCTTCGACCGCCTCGACCTCGGCCGCGTTGGGCGAGGCCACCGGATCGGCGTGCCACAAGCCGGTGGTGGTCAGGCCACGCCGCAGGCGGTTCAGCAGGTGCTCGGTCAAGGCCAGCGCCCCCTTCAGATCCTCGGACATCGCCTCGTGCAGCAGCGCTGCGGCGGCGTCGCTGGCGTCGTCCATCACGTGGGAGAGCTTCGTCAGGCGGGTCTTCAATTCATCGGCACGGCAATGCGCCACCGTGGGCGGCTGCTCGCGCGCCACCTGGGCAATCAGGCCAACGCAGCGCAGATCGAACTCACCGGGCACCACACGCAGCGCGATGCTGGCGCGTGACAGCGGCGCCTGCTCGTCGCCCAGCGCGGCCAGCGTCGATTCGGTGACGGCGAGCAGCCGGCCGAGTGGCGACACCTGGTCACCCTGCAGGCAGTGCGGGAAGCCCGAGCCGTCCATGCGCTCGTGGTGCTCGGCGATCGCACGGGCGATGTCCGCCGGGTAGTCGGTCAATTGCGTGATCAGCAGGCTGCCGACGTGCGGGTGCACGACGAGATGCTGGTAGCTCAGGATGTCGAGCGTGCGCTCGGCATCCGCTTCGCCGAACTCCGGGCCGATGTACATCTCACCCAGGTCGTGCAGCAGGCCGCACAGCATGGCCGCGCGCAGATCTGCCACGGCACCACCCTGTGTCAGCATCAGCGCACCGTTCAAGGCCATGGCGTGGACCGCATGCTGGAAGCGGGCCGGGCTGCTGGCACGGGAGGCACTCAGCAGCAGCTGAGCGACCGAGTGAATCGGCAGCATGGCCGCTTCCCGCAGCAGCACGTCGGCATGCGGGTGCAGCAGCGCGGCCAAGGGGATCGGCTCGTAGAGCAGCGCCTGGACCGCATCGGCCAAGGTGCGTGCGGTGACACCATCTTCGGCTTTCAGGCAGCTTTCCAGCGGCTCCTTCAGCTGACGGTCGAGCAGCTTGCGCCGCAGGGCCTGCGAGACCGGCTGGTCCTGCGCCCAGAGCTTGATGCCGGCGATGTCGAAGATGTCGCGCGCGGCGATGATTTTTTGCGTCTGGCAGGCGTCGAGGATCGTCGCCAGCGCGTGCGGATTGGCAGAGGAAAAGTCGGTGGCGATGGCCGCGGCGGGTTGGGTCATGGCAACTCCGGTTTCAAGGTTGTATCGGTTTGTCGTCAAACCGGCGCCCGACTGTAGGGGTGCATTCCCGCAGGCGCCCGTGAACCTCCGCTGCAGCGTGACTCACCCCACGCCGGCAGGCCTTCGATAATGCGGCTCGACCTTGCATGCCTGACCCCATGTCCGCCTCCCATCCTCGTCCACCTGCCTCGTCCGTCAACGCCGCGTGGCAACAGCGCAGCGTCGCGAGCGTGTGGCACCCCTGCACGCAGATGCAGCGCATGGGCGAGGTGCCGCCGATCGCGATCGCGCGGGCGCACGGGCCGTGGCTGGAAGACCACGAAGGCGGCCGCTATTTCGACGCCACCAGCTCGTGGTGGGTCAATCTGTTCGGCCATGCCGACGCGCGTATCAATACGGCACTGAAAGACCAGCTCGACACGCTGGAGCACGTGATGCTGGCCGGCTGCACCCACGCGCCGGCGGTCGAACTGGCCGAGCGCCTGTCGGCGCGCACCGGCCATGCACTCGGCCACACCTTCTTCGCGAGCGACGGCGCTTCGGCGGTCGAGATCGCGCTGAAGATGAGCTTCCACAGCTGGAAAAACCGCGGCCTGGGCGACAAGCGCGAATTCGTTTGCCTGCGCCACGGCTACCACGGCGAAACCATTGGCGCGCTGGCGGTCACCGATGTCGCGGTGTTCCGCGATGCCTACGACCCGCTGCTGATGCGTGCCCATGTGGTGATGGCGCCCGATGCGCGGCAGGCCGCGGCCGGCGAGTCGGCGGCCGAGGTGGCGCAGCGCGCGCTGGCCGAGCTGGCGACGCTGTTGGAGTCGCGCGCCGGGCAGATTGCCGCGCTGATCATCGAACCGCTGGTGCAGTGCGCCGCCGGCATGGCCATGCACGATGCGGCGTACCTGCGCGAGGTGCGTACGCTGTGCGATCGCTATCAGGTGCACCTGATCGCCGACGAGATCGCGGTCGGCTGCGGGCGCACCGGAACCTTCTTCGCGTTCGAGCAGGCCGCAGCGAACAACGAGCCCGCGATCTGGCCCGACCTGCTGTGCCTGTCGAAAGGCATCAGCGGCGGCTACCTGCCGCTGTCGCTGGTGCTGTCCACCGGTGCGATCTACGAGGCTTTCCTCGACGACGACACCGCGCGCGGCTTCCTGCATTCGCATTCCTACACCGGCAACCCGCTGGCCTGCCGCGCCGCGCTGGCGGTGCTGGACCGCTTCGATGACGAGCCGGTGCTGCAGCGCAACCGCGAGACCGGCGCGTTGCTGACCGCGGCCCTTGCCGCGCGTCTCGATGGCGATGCGCGCATCGAGCACGTGCGCCAGCGCGGCATGATCTGGGCCTTCGATGTGCGTGAAGCGCATGCCGGCGTTCGATTCGCCGAGCGCTTCCACTTGGCCGGCCGCACGCAGGGCCTGCTGATCCGCCCGATCGGCCGCACGGTCTACCTGATGCCGCCGTATCTGCTGAACGACGAGCATGTCGCGTACCTCGCCGAGCGCGTGGTGGCGACGTTGAATTCGGTGCTGTGAGCGCCTGCTGCTGATCCACCCCGCGATGCTGAAGCACCTCGAACAGCAGCTGGCCGAGCGCGAGGCGCAATCACTGCGCCGTCATCGTCGTGTTGCCGAGACTGCCTGTGCGCCGCTGCAGAGCGTCACCGCACACGATGGTGCGCCACGCGAACTGCTGACGTTCTGCAGCAACGACTACCTGGGCCTGGCCAACCACCCGCTGCTGATCGAGGCGCTGGCCGAGGGCGCGCGGCTGTACGGCGCCGGCAGTGGCGCCTCGCACTTGATCAGCGGCCACTCGCGCGCGCACGCACTGCTGGAAGATGAGCTGGCCGAGATGCTGTCACCGCACGGGCCCGAGCTGCGCGCGCTGACGTTCTGCACCGGCTACATGGCCAACCTGGCGCTGCTGACCGCGCTGGGCGATGCGCAGACGACGATCTACAGCGACCTGTTGAACCACGCCTCGCTGATCGACGGCGCGCGGCTGGCCAAGGCGGCCGTCTACACCTATCCGCACAACGACCTCGCCGGCCTCGAACGCCGGATCGCTGCCTGCAGCACGCCGCGCAAGCTGATCGTCACTGACGGGGTGTTCAGCATGGACGGCGACCTGGCGCACCTGCCCCAGCTTCTGGCGCTGGCCGAGCGGCACGATGCTTACGTCGTGGTGGACGATGCGCACGGCTTCGGCGTGCTTGGCGTGCAGGGGCGCGGCGTGCTGTCGCATTTCGGCCTGTGCAGCGAGCGCCTGATCTGCATGGGCACGCTGGGCAAGGCGGCGGGCGTGGCCGGGGCGTTCGTCGCGGCGCACCGCACCGTCATCGACTGGCTGGTGCAGAGCGCGCGGGCCTACATCTACACCACCGCGTCGCCGCCGGCGGTGGTGCATGCGGTGCGCGCCAGCCTGCGGCTGATCCGCGGCGACGAGGGCGAGCAGCGGCGGCGCCATCTGGTGGAACTCGTTACCGCTTTCCGGCGCGGTGTGCCCGAGGTGTTGGGCGAGCTGCTGAGTGCGCGCGGCTGGCAGCTGGCGGCGTCGCAGACCGCGATCCAGCCGCTGGTCGTCGGCAGCAGCGAAGACGCGCTGGCCATGTCTGCCGCGTTGGAGTCGCAGGGTCTGTGGGTGCCGGCGATCCGGCCGCCGACCGTGCCGTCGGGCAGCGCGCGGCTGCGCATCACGCTGAGCGCAGCGCATGGCCCGGGTGATGTCGAGCGGCTGCTGTCGGCGCTGAAGTCGGCAGGAAAGGACATGGGATGACCAAGATGCTTGGCGCGGGTGAGCCGCCGACCGTGTTGCTCCTGATCGAGGCTGAGGTGCTGTGCGAGCCCGAGGCGCGAACGCAGGAGGCGGTGGACCTCGACCGCCCCTTGCGCGGCTGCTTCGTCACCGGCACCGACACCGAAGTCGGCAAGACTGTGATCACCGCTGGCCTGCTACACGCACTGGCTCGGCAGGGCCTGCGTGTCGCCGGCTACAAGCCGGTGGCGGCCGGCGCGGTGTGGCAAGCGGCAGCCAGCGGGCCCGGCGGCCATTGGCACAACGACGATGTCGAGGCTTTGCTTGCGGCGAGCAACATCGCGCTGACGCACAGCGAGGTCTGCCCCTGCCTGCTGGAAGAAGCCTGTGCGCCGCACCTCGCCGCGCGATTGGAAGGCGGGCGCATCGAACCCGCGGTGCTGATCGCCGGCGCCCATCGCCTGATGCGGCGTTGCGATGCGCTGGTGGTCGAAGGGGTGGGCGGCTTCTGCGTGCCCTTGGTCGAAACCGACGTGCCGAACGCTGACGACGCGGCACAGGACGCCGCAGCCTCCCCGGCCACCGACACCGGCTGGGGTGCCGACGACCTGGCCGTCGCGCTTGATCTTCCAGTAATCCTGGTCGTCGGCCTGCGGCTCGGATGCATCAACCATGCACTGCTGACCGCCGAAGCGGTCACGGCACGCGGCCTGCGGCTGGCCGGCTGGGTCGCCAACCGCATCGAGCCCACCATGCCGCACGCCCAGCTCAACATCGACACGCTGAGCCGTGCATTGCAACAGCGACACGACGCGCCGCTGCTCGGCGTGGTGTCTCACCACGCACCCGCGACGCCGGCCCGGGTGGCGGATGAGTTGCGCAGCGACGCGGTGATCGATGCGCTCGGCTTGCAGGACTGAACCGCAAGCAAATGAATAACGTGCGCCCGCCTCACGCCGCTTCCGGTCCTGGGAGGGCGGTTAACGGGTTGTCGCCACGCACTTCGCGTTTCTGCATGAAGCTCCGTGACGGCTGCCGGCTTGCCCGCTCGAGGTAAACGCTCGCCACACGTCAAAATCGGGGGATGAACGATCGTTACCAAGAACAACGTCCCCCCGTGCAAGCCAGTCCGGAGGAGGAACAGGCCGCGGTTCGGGTGGACCGGGCGCAGACGGAGTTGATGCACGGCCGGGCCATCTGCCTGGTCGATCTTGCAGACGGCCTTCCTGCGGCTGCCGCGTCGTATCACCTGGTGGCTGCCGTCGAAACGTTGAACGCGGCGCGGCTCGCCTGGTTGTCGTCGTGGGGTGCGCCGCTGCAGCTACTGCTGACGGCCGAGCGCGGCTCGGTTCTGGGCCTGTCGTTGTCGGTGCCGCCTGGCGCTGCGGTGTCGGTCTCGCTGCCAGTCGGTCTGCCACTGGGCACGTTGCTGGAATTGGCCGCGGTGACACCCGCGTCGGGGCCATCGGCGCCAACGGTATCGCTGTCGGTCGCGAAGCCCTCGACGGCGCAGCAACGGGTGCTTGACAGCGCTCTGACGCTGGCCAAAAACGGCCGCCTGATGCCCGCCTTGCTGGTCGTCGAGCTGCCGGCCGACGCTGCTGCGCGCCTGACCGAGGAGCAGTTGTTGTCGGTGTCCACTGCGGATGTGCAGCTCGCACCCGCCCGCGGCGAGCGCAGCTTGCGCCGCGTCAGCGATGCACAGGTGGCCATCGAGGCGCACGAGGACTGCGAGGTGGTGCTGTTTCGCGAGGACGCGGGCGGTGCCGAGCACCTGGCCATCATCGTCGGCCAGCCCGACTTCAGCCAGTCGGTGCTGCTGCGGCTGCACTCGGCCTGCCTGACGGGTGATCTGCTCGGCAGCCTGCGCTGCGACTGTGGTGATCAGTTGCGCCGTGCCATCACCCGGCTGGCAGAGCACGGCGGCGTGCTGCTGTACCTGCAGCAAGAAGGCCGCTCGATCGGTCTGGCGAACAAGCTGCGTGCCTATCGCCTGCAGGATGAGGGCCTCGACACCATCGATGCCGATCGCTGCCTGGGTTTCATGGCCGACGAGCGCGACTACACGCCGGCGCTGGCGATGCTGAAGTCATTGGGCATCAAGCAAGTGCGGCTGCTGACCAATAACCCGAAGAAGATCGCCGCGATCGAAGCCGGCGGCATCGAGGTGGTCGAGCGGCTGGCCCTGTACGGCCCGGTCAACCCCTACAACGCGCGCTACATCGAGACCAAACAGCAGCGGGCCGGGCACCTGAAGGAAGACTGATCCGGCCTCAGTGCGCCGCAGGTGGCGGCGGTGCCGCGACGAAGCCGATGCGCGTCAGCCCGCCCTTCTGAACGATGCCGATCAACTCAGCAACGCGGCCGTACGGCACCGCCTGGTCGGCGCGCAGCTGCACCTCGGTTCGCGGGTTGGCCTGGGCCAGTTGCGTGACCCGCTGCGCCAGCGCGGTGGCGTCGATTTCCTGGTCGGCGAGGAAGAGGTGTCCGCTGGCGTCGATCGACACCGCGATGAAGGTCGGCGTGTCGCTGGGCTGTGCGGCATCGGACTGGGGCAGGTCTAGCTTCAGGCTGCTGGTCATCAGCGGTGCGGTGATCATGAAGATCACCAGCAGCACCAGCATCACGTCGATCAATGGCGTCATGTTGATGTCGCTCATCGGCTGCGGGCCGGTGGTGCGTTCGAGGCGTCCGAAGGCCATCGTCAGTCTCGCCGGGCAGGTGTCGCGTTGATGTCGGTGTCGGTCTGCATCTCGCGCAGATCGTGCGCAAAGCCTTCGAGCTCGGCTTCGCAGGCACCGACCATCTTGCCGAAGATGTTGAAGGCCAGCACCGCCGGAATCGCGACTGCCAGGCCCGCCGCCGTCATCACCAGCGCTTCGCCGACCGGGCCGGACACGCGCTCAATGGTGATCGTGCCTGCGGACGCGATGCTGACCAGTGCGTGATAGATGCCCCACACCGTGCCGAACAGGCCGATGAACGGTGCCGTGCTGCCGATCGATGCCAGCACCACCTGACCGAACTGCAGCTGCCGCAGCACCGCATGCAAGGCGTCGCGCAGGCGGCGCGTCAGTTGCGAGACGCGCTGGCCGTGGGCTTCGAGCGTGCGCGCATTCGGTTGGGCGGTGGCGGCCGACAGCAAGGGCGTCAGCACCTGCTCGCGGTCGAAGGCGGCGAGCTGCGTTCGGGCGGCTTGCAGATCGGCGGCGGCCCAGAACGCCGGCACTGCCCGGGCGATGTCGCTGCGCACGCGGCGCAGCAGCCAGCCCTTCCAGAAGATCAGCACCCAGGCGCTGATCGACATCAGCAGCAGCAGCGCCGCGACGCTGCGCGTCACCGCGTCGCCCTGGCCCCAGAAGGTGGCGAGCCCGCCCATGTTCAGCGGATGCCGAGCACGTCGTCCATGCCGAACAGACCGCGGTTGGCCGGCGAGGAAGCGCGCGGCGCGCAGGCTGCCCTGTGCGTAGCCGGCGCGGCTGCTCGCGCGGTGCGT
>JANXTP010000121.1 GCA_025352345.1 Burkholderiales bacterium
GCAGGCGGTCTCGGCGGTGCTCACGTTTTCATCGCTCAAGTTCGTCTGCGAACAGCATATCCAGCAGTGCGTGTCGGTGTCTAAACAACTGATGTTGCCGCCACCGACGTTTACCGCCGCGCATTGAGTACAATGCGAAGCTTGTCGGGGCGTAGCGCAGCCTGGTAGCGCACCTGGTTTGGGACCAGGTGGTCGTGAGTTCGAATCCCACCGCCCCGACCATCCCACTCTGTACAGCGCTTCGGCCGCCCGGCCCCTTGGGCTTCCACCGCAGCCCGTAGCTCAACTGGATAGAGCACCGACCTTCTAAGTCGGATGTCGGGGGTTCGAGTCCCTCCGGGCTGACCACTTAAATTTGATTCAATTGGGCTTTCAGGCTTCCCCGATATTCTGGGGCCATTCTCGGCCCGAGCTGGACAAGAAGGCTTCGAGTTTCGCGATCTCAACGCCGCTGCGGCCCCCGCCGATCCACGTCGAGTACGTGGTCAAAAACATCCGGATGCTGCGGCCTGGCTGCTTGATGCGGAAGGCAGGGCCATCCCCGCCATGAGCATCATGGTCGCGTCGGTGTGACGTGTCGGGTACGGGCTGCGGTAGCGAATCCAAGACGGTTTAGCGCGGGGCGTGAGTGCATCTTGCGCGCTGCCCAATCGTCGGCCGACCGCTCGCCGGACGGTTCGGTCGCAATGAGCCTGCGCGGGTAAGCTCGCCCTCCGGTTTTGACGCCAGGATGAAGGCGCCACGCGAAGTACCTCAACAACATCGTCGAGCAGGATCACAGGCCGATCAAGCGGATCGCTCGGCCGCTGCCGGGCTTCAAAGCGTTCCGCTGCGCACGCATAGCCAGTTCTACTCTCTGGCTTTTTTAGGGGTGGCTGACTCAGCGGTTCGCTGAGCCCGGCGCCCTTGTTGCGACACAACCCAGCAGACAGTCAAGCGCCGCCTTCGCCTTCGACCCCGAAGGCACGTCGATGGCGCGACGGGGCTTGCTGAATCGACCTCGCGCGGCCAGCCTGTCAGCTCGCGCTGAACCGATGAAGGGTCGAACTCGTGAACCTTTCGCCGGGCCGCAGTTCGGTCGAAGGAAATTCCGGGTGATTCGGCGAATCCGGAAAATGTTGGGTTTCGAGGCAAAGGCCGTCACCCTGCCGGTACAAGCGACCCGCCGTGCCGACCAAGCTGCCGTCAAGGAAGTTGCCGGAGTAGAACTGCAACGCCGGTTCGGTCGTTTCGATTTCCAGCACTCGGCCCGACCGCTCGTCTTCAAGGCGGGCCGCGAAGGAAAGGGTGGCGCTGCTGCTGTGATCCAGGATCCGGTTGTGGTCGTAGCCGCGAGCCAGCGAAAGCTGGGGAGCGCCCTGTCGGATGCGATCGGCAATACACGTCGGCTGACGAAAGTCGAACGGCGTGCCGGCAACTTCGGCCGTACCGGTGGGAACCAGATGGCGGTCGACCGGTGTGTAGCGACTGGCCGCGATCGTCAGCCGATGGTCGAGCGCGGTGCCCGCTCCAGCCAGGTTGAAATAGTCGTGGTGGCTCAAGTTCACAACGGTTGCACGGTCGGTGGTGGCGCGATAGTCGATGCGCCATTCGTTGCGCGCATTGAGGGTGTAGCGCACGCTGACCTCGAGGCGGCCCGGAAAGCCTTCTTCGCCATCCTCGCTGGTGTAGCGCAGATCCAGCGCCACGCTGCCGTCGGTTTCGACCGGTCGGGGCGCGGCGTCCCACCAGCGCGTGCCGAAGCCGCGCGCGCCGCCATGCAGCGTATTTGGCCCGTCGTTGATGCCGAGCTGGCAGGCCTCGCCGTCGAGCGCAAAACGCCCTGCAGAAATGCGGTTGGCATAACGTCCGACGATGGTCCCGAAGTGCGGGTTGCGCTCCACGTAATCGGCAAGCGTTGCAAAGCCGAGCACCACGTTGTCGATCTGCCCGCGCCTGTCCGGCACGCGGATCGCCGTGACGATGCCACCGAGGTTGATCGCGCTGAGCGTCATGCCTGCGCCGTTGTCCAGCGTGTACTCAGCCACGGCCCGCCCATCGGGCAGACGACCAAACTCACGGCGTGTGATGCCGGCCATACCGGTGCAAGGTCTCGTTTCCGCTCAGCCGCGATGGTCGGTGGCGAACCGATGCTCCGGCAGGCCGCGCCTGCCCGGATACACCGCGAACACGCCGCCGGCGCCCGGTTCGCTGAGCAGCGTTGCGGCATCCAGGCCGATGCGCGCCGAGGTGATGAACAGACGATCAAGCAGGCGTCCGCCGAAGGCGACGCAGGTCGGCTGTGACGCCGGCACGGCGATGCGTGCGGTCTGCGTGCCCGTGCTGTCGTAGCGCGCCACGCAATGCCCTTGCCATTGCGCGTTCCACAGACCACCTTCGGCGTCGACCGTTGATCCGTCGGGGTAGCCCTCCGAGGCCGCCAGCCGCACGAACAGCCGTGGCGTGCCAATCCGACCGTCGGCGGAATAGTCGCAGCAGTGGATTTCGCGTGTCGGCGAGTCGGCGTAGTACAGCAAAGAGCCGTCGGGGCTGAAGGCGATGCTGTTGGCCACGGCCGCGGGCGGCAAGGCCAGACGCTCGACAGCGAGGTCAGCGTTGACCCGGTAGAAGTGCCCGATCGGTGCAGCGTTCGACGCCTGGTTGAACATGCCAAACACGAAGCGCCCCTGCGCGTCGCAGCGGCCATCGTTGATGCGTGTCGTGGCGTGCTCGGCCTCGATCGGCACGATAGGAGTCAAGACCTCACGCTCGAGGTCGAAAAGCGCGATGCCCGACGCGAGACCCAGCAGCAGTTGCGACGGCCGGCGGCACAGCGCAAAGCTGCCGACGCGCTCGGGCAGGGTCCATCGGCTCAAGCGGCCATCAGCCGCGTGCCAGCGGCTCAAGGTCGAGCCCTCGATGTCGGTCCAGTACAGCGAGCCAGTCAGGTCGCACCACAGAACGCATTCGCCCAGCCGGGCCTGGGCATCGACGAGCAACTCCACGCTCACACCCAGCCACCATCGACGACGAAGTCCTGCGCCGTGCACATCGCGCTGTCATCCGCCGCGAGAAACAGCGCCATGCGTGCGATGTGCTCGGCGAGCAGAGGCCGGTTGATGCATTGCCCGCGGGCAATTTCGGCACGGGCGGCGTCGTCCACCCAGAGGCGGACTTGCTTGTCTGTCATCACCCAGCCCGGCACGAGGGTGTTGACGCGGATGTTGAACGGGCCGAGGTCGCGCGCCAGACTGCGCGTCAGGCCCTGCACCGCAGCTTTGGCGGTGGTGTAAACCGGCATGCCACCTTGCTTGAGCATCCAGCTGATCGATCCGAAGTTGACGATCGACCCACCACCGGCCTGCTTCATGTCGTTGGCCACGGCCTGAGCGGCGAAGAACTGGTGCTTCAGGTTGACGGCGATCCCTGCATCCCAGCTTTCGGGTGTGGTGGCCTCGATGCTGTGCCGGCGATCGTTGGCGGCATTGTTCATGAGGGCCGCGATCGGCCCGAAGCGCCGCCGCACAAGGTCTGTCGCGGCGTGCAACGCCTTGATGTCGGTCAAGTCCGCGGCCACGAACAAGGGCGGGGCGTCGGCGCCGGAAAGCGCGGCTGCGAGAGCGTGGCCGGCAGTTGCGTCGATGTCGACGAAGCCGACGAATGCGCCCTGGGCGGCGAAATGCTCGACCAGGCTGGCACCGATGCCAGTGGCGCCACCGGTGACGAGCACCGTGCGTCTGGCCAGGCTTGGGTAGGAGGCGTAGGGCGGCATAGGCGCTTCATCGAAGTCAACTATAGTAATACTACAAGTTAGATTAGTTCTAAAACATAGGGTTATTACCCGCTATTCTCCGCATAAAGTAATACTTTATTATTGGTCGATTCAAAATCACAAATTTTTCATGTCCACGCCGAAGCCCAAGCTCAGGTCTGCCGAATGGTTCGGCGGCGCCGACAAAAATGGTTTTATGTACCGCAGCTGGATGAAGAACCAGGGCATCCCCGACCACGAGTTCCAGGGCAAGCCGATCATCGGCATCTGCAACACCTGGTCCG
>JANXTP010000128.1 GCA_025352345.1 Burkholderiales bacterium
ACGGCTTGGTCGTCGGGCTCGATGGCACGGGCGACCAGACCACCTCGGCCCCGTTCACCACCCAAAGCCTCGCAACGTTGCTGCAGCAGCTGGGCGTGACGATTCCCGCAGGCACCAGCATCCAGCTGAAGAATGTGGCGGCGGTGATGGTCACCGCCCAATTGCCGGCATTTGCACAACCCGGCCAGACCATCGATGTCAACGTGTCGTCGCTGGCCAATGCCAAAAGCCTGCGCGGTGGCGTGCTGATCGCCACCCCACTGAAAGGCGCTGACGGTCAGATCTACGCGCTGGCGCAGGGCAACCTGATTGTGGGCGGCGCCGGTGCCGCTGCCGGTGGCTCCAAGGTGCAGATCAACCACCTGAGCGCCGGACGTGTCCCCGAAGGTGCCACTGTTGAACGCGCGGTGCCGACGCCCTTGAACATGGGTAACGGACTGCAACTCGATCTGCATGCCGACGACTACAACACGGCGCGGGAAGTCGCCCGTGTCATCAACACCCGCATGGGCGCCGGGATCGCACAGGCGATCGACGGCCGGCGGGTGCATGTGCGCATGCCCGAGTCGTCCGATGAGCGGGTTTCGTTCATGGCCGAGATCGAGAACCTGAACATCAACCTGGCCGCACCGGCGGCCCGCGTGATCATCAATGCGCGCACCGGTTCGGTGGTGGTCAACGAGTCGGTCACCTTGTCGGCTTGCGCGATCGCGCACGGCAACCTGTCGGTGACGATCAACACCACACCGCTGGTCAGCCAGCCCAATGCCTTCGCCCAGGGGCAGACGGTGCAGGCCGAGAAGAGCGACATCACGATCCGCCAGGAACCGGGTTCGCTGATCGCGCTGCCGGCCGGCGCCAAGCTGGCCGACGTGGTCAAGGCCTTGAATTCGCTGGGCGCCACGCCGCAAGACCTGCTCGCGATCCTGCAAGCGATGAAATCGGCCGGCTCGCTGAATGCTGAGCTCGAGGTGATTTGATGAACCTGCAGTCGCCGTCGATGCTGACCGGAACGTTGCCCAATGGGGTCACCGACACGGCCGCCACAGCGGCCGATGCGCGGGCCTTGGCGGCCTTGCGCAATGGCGCGATACGCGACCCGAAGGCGGCGATCAAGGAAACGGCCAAGCAGTTCGAGACGCTGTTCATGCAGCAGCTGTTGAAGGGCATGCGCGATGCGCAGGCCGCGATGTCCACCGACATGCTGACCAATCAGGGCACCCAGATGGGCAACGAGATGCTCGATGCCGAATACGCCAAGAAGATGAGCGGCGCGCCGGGCGGTCTGGCCGACGTGATCGCACGCCAGCTCGAACGGCAGCTCGGCAACGCGACGCCGCCTGCGGCTGCGCCGGCTGGCAGAACACCCACTAACGCACCCACCAGCGTGCCCGGCAGCGCCACGCCGGCGATCGGACCGCAGTCATCGACTGCAACCCAACGGCAGCTCGATTTCGTGCAGCGCCACACCGACGCGGCCCGTGTCGCCGAAGCGCAGACTGGCATCCCGGCCAGTTTCATGGTCGCCCAGGCCGCTCACGAGTCGGGCTGGGGCCAGCGCGAGATCAAGAACGCCGACGGATCGACGTCGTTCAATGTGTTCGGCATCAAGGCCGGCCCCGGCTGGAGTGGCCGCGTGGCCGAGGTGACGACCACCGAGGTCATCGATGGCACGGCCCGCAAGGTGACGGCCAAATTCCGCGCCTACGCCTCTTACGAAGACGCGTTCAACGACTATGCCAAGTTGATGAAGGACAGCCCGCGCTACAGCCGGGTGGTGGCCGACGCCAGCACTGGTGCCATGGGCGCCACTGGCTTTGCGCAAGGGCTGCAGCGCGCCGGCTACGCGACCGACCCGGCCTACGCCGACAAGCTGGCCCGCGTCATCAACACCACGCTGCGCCTGCAGCGGGTGATGACGACCTGACCACACAGCCGCCTCAGAGGACCAGCAAACCATGGGAACTGGAGCACTGTCGTCGTTGGGCACGCGGGCCCTGGGCGCAGCGTTCGCCCAGCTGCAAACCACCGGCAACAACATCGCCAACGCGAACACGGTGGGCTATTCGCGGCAGGAAGTCGAGTTGGCGGCCTCCAACGGGCAATACACTGGCGCCGGCTTTTTCGGCCGGGGTGTTGACATCACGACTGTCACCCGCGCCCACGATGAATTCCTGACCCATCAGGCCGCCCTGGCGCGCTCGCAGGCGGCCGGCGACAGCGCACGCAGCGACCAGCTCGCGCAGCTTGAAAAGGTGTTCGGCGTTGGTGAGGCCGGGTTGGGCTATTCGGCCACCCAGTTCTTCAACGCCTTCACCGATGTGTCGACCAAGCCGCAGGACGAAACAGCGCGCCAGGTCGTGCTGGCCCGCGCCGGTGATCTGGCCTCGCGTTTCAATGCCGCGGCACAGCAGCTCGACACGCTGCAGGCCGGCGTGACCCAGCAGTTGCAGGTGTCTGTCGCCTCGGTCAACAGCCTGAGCGATCAGATCGCGGCGCTCAACAAACGCATCGTCGATGCGCGTGGTCTGGGCCAGCCGCCCAACGACCTGCTCGACAAGCGCGACACCGCGATCAGTGACCTGAGTCAGTACCTCCAGGTGAGCACCGTCGCGGCCGACGACGGGTCGCTGTCGGTGTTTCTGGGCGGCGGGCAATCGCTGGTGGTGGGCGCGCAGACCACGAAGGTGATCGCGTTGAGCGACCCTTACGACGCCACCCGGGTGGTGATTGGCGTCAAGGGACAAAACGGACCTCGGCAGTTGCCCAACTCGCTGCTGACCGCCGGCTCGATCGCCGGCCTGCTGCGTTTCCAGAACAGCGACCTGACCGACGCCCGCAACCAGCTCGGTCAACTGGCGCTGGGCATCGGGCAACAGGTTAACGAGCAGCAGTCGCTGGGCCTCGATCTGCTAGGGCAGCCGGGTGCGGCGATCTTCCGTTTCGGCGATGTGTCTGGTGCGCCGGTGATCGCTGGTCGCTCGTTGGCGACCAACGTTGGCAGCGGCAGCATCTCGTTGACGCTTCAATCGCCGTCGGCGCTGGCGGCAGCGCAGATCAGCGGCGTGCAGGCCAGCGACTACGAGGTGCAGGCCGACGGCGCCGGTGGCTACCAGCTCTATCGGCTCAGCGGTGGCGTGCCCGATCAGTCCTATGCGCCACGCGCGGTGGTCAATGGCGACATCGTCGATGGCTTCCAGATCAACATCAGCGGCACTGCGTCGGCCGGCGACCGATTTCTGCTGCAGCCGGCAGGCAGCGCCGCGCGCAGTGTGCGGCTCGACATCACCAGCCCGAAGCTGATCGCAGCCGCCTCGCCATTGAGCGTGACGGCCGACACCGCCAACAAGGGCACCGGCAGCGTGCTCGCGTTGGCCGCTGCCAGCGCCAGTGCCGGCAGCCACCCCAATCTGCCGGCGACGCTGCGCTTCCAGGTCACCGCGACGCCGGGTCAATACACCTACACCTGGACCGATGCCTCGGGCACCAGCACACCCGCCACCTGGCAGCCGGGCCAGCCGATCGACTACCTCGGCACGACCGCGGGCAACGGCTTCAAGCTGAACGTCACCGGGGTGCCGGTGGCGGCCGATCCGCTGGCCTCGCCCGCGGTGACTGGCGACAGCTTCACCGTCGGTCGCAACACCTATCCGCTGTCTGACAACCGCAACGCCAACGGCCTGTTGGCGCTGCGCGATGCGTCGCTGGTCGGCGCGGTCTGGAGTGGCGGCACGTTGCAACCCGGCGCCAGCGTCACCGATGCCTATGCCAACGTCATCGCTGACGTCGGCGTGCGGGTGCAGAGCGCGAAAGCCGCGTCCAACCTGTCGACATCGGTGTCCGACCAGGCCAACAAGGACCTGGCCGCGAAGTCCGGCGTCAACCTGGACGAAGAAGCCGCGCGCCTGATCCAGTACCAGCAAAGCTACCAGGCGGCGGCCAAGATGCTGCAGGTGGCGCAGTCGATCTTCGACTCCCTGCTGCAACTCGCCCGCTGACCCGCTGCCGTCGTCGGGCTGAGCCGTCATATCCACAAGCGACCGAGACCTCGTCATGCGCATCACCACCGCCAGCAGCTACGCCACGACGATCAACAACCTGCAGCTGCGGCAGCAGGATCTCAGCGACGCACAGACCCGCCTCAGCAGCGGCAAGCGCGTGCTCAAGGCCAGCGACGACCCCGCGGCTGCTGCGCGTGCCGAACGGGCACTGGCAGCCGAGTCGCGCAGCGACGCGTCGCAACGCAGCGTCGAGGCCAGCAAGGTGCTGGTGGGTCAGACCGAAAGCGCACTCGGCGATGCGAATGAATTGTTGTCGCAGGCGCGCGAGGCGCTGGTCGCTGCGGGCAATGCCAGCTACACCGACGCCGAGCGAGCGATCCAGGCCAACAAGATCCAGGGCCTGCGCGACCAGCTGTTGCAAGTGGCCAACCGGTCAGATGGCGCCGGCAGCTACTTGTTTGGCGGACAGGGATCGAACCAGCCCCCCTTCGTCGACACGCCAGGAGGTGTGGTCTTTCGCGGGATCTCCGGCCAGACACTGACCGATGCCGACACCGCGTTGCCGTTGAGCAGCGACGGCCAGGCGGCTTGGCTCTCCTCGCGCACCGGCAATGGCGTCTTCGTCACTCGCGCCGCCAGCAACAACGTCACCAACCAGCCGGTGAAGGGGGCCTGGATCGACCCAGGCAGCGTCAACGATCCGTCTCAGTTGTTTCCCGTCGCCGACACCGGCTACCGCATTCGCTTTACCAGCGCAACCGACTACACCGTCGAAAGCTTCCCGCTGGCCACGCCGAACATCGCCACGACCGAGAGCACCGGGACCTTCAGCAGCCGCCGCGCGATCGATCTGCACGGCACCAGCGTCAACATTGCAGGCGCGCCGGTAGCCGGTGACCAGTTCGAAATCACGCCGTCGAAGCCCACCTTGAGCGTTTTCGCTGCGCTCGATCAGGCCGTTGCCACCCTGAAGCAGTCCGGGCTGACCGGAGCGCAGCGGGCGCAGGGCACCTCGGATACCTTGCGCGACGTCGACGCCAACCTGGTCACGCTGAGCACCGCACGCTCGGTGGCTGGCGACGTGCTCAATCGCATCGACGGTGTCGCGAGCCGACTGTCGGACCAGAAATTGGACGCGCAGGCCCAGCGCTCGAACGCCGAAGACCTGGACCTGGTCCATGCGCTGTCGGACTTCCAGAACAAACAGAACGGCTACGATGCAGCCTTGAAATCGTATTCCGCAGTGCAGAAGTTGTCGCTGTTCCAATACGTCAATCCCTGACCGGGTCAGGCACCGCAGGCGCCTGCCGGCTGCGCCTCTCCACTGCGTAGGAGTTCTTGTGCTGGACGACGAAATACTGGGGCAGGTGGCGCTGGGCTATTCCGCCTTCATCGACCGCAACCGTGCGGTCACCGCGACCCGGCTGACGGTGTTTCCCTTGCGCCCCGATGTGGCGCTGGATGTGGCACAGCTGCTGCACGCGGTGGGATCGGTCTGGCCGGAGGACGGCGGTCGGGTGTCGCTCAATGTCACCAGCGAGAGCCTGCTGCACGACCTGCTGCAAACCTCGCCGTCGCACAACCTGATGGTCGAGGTGCCCGCGTTCATGGCGGCCGACCCGGTGAATACTGAGTCCATCGTTGCGCTGCATGCCCACGGCACCACGCTTATGCTCAAGGGCCGCCCCCTGAAGGAACTGCCCCGCGAGGTGCTGCCCTGCTTCACGCAGTCGATCATCGACCTGTCCGATGACCGTCGAGTGGCTTCGGGTGGCGTCGCACCGATCGGCGTGGCACGCACCATCCCCCACGTGCTCGCAGGCATCAACTCCACCGCTGACATGGACGGCGCGTTCACCCGTGGCGCAGTGGCGGTACTGGGCTGGCCGCTCGGCGATGAAGTCACAGAGCGGCCCACAGGGGGCCGCGCGCCGCCAACGCCGATCGACCTGCAGACGGTGGTCGAACTGATCCGCCAGGTCGATGCGGAAGAGTCGGCCGACAAGCTGGAGAACACGCTCAAGCGCGACCCATCGCTCGGCTTCAAGGTGCTGCGCTACATCAATTCGGCGGCTTTTGGTCTGTCGGTAGAGGTCAGCTCCTTCCGCCATGCGCTGATGCTGCTGGGCTACCAGCGTCTGAAGCGCTGGCTCGCGCTGCTGCTGGCCACTGCCAGCAAGGAGCCCAACATGCGCGCTGCGATGTTCGCCTCGGTGCGGCGAGGTCTGCTGATGGAAGAGCTGGCGCGCAACACCGGCGCCGACGCCGAGATGCGCAACGAGCTGTTCATCTGTGGCGTGTTCTCGCTGCTCGACCGCCTGTTCCAGCAGCCGCTCGCCGAGCTGTTGCGCACCATCCCCGTGCCGCAGCTGGTGCACGAAACGCTGATTGAAGGCACCGGCCCCTATGCGCCGTATTTCAACCTGGTCAAGGCGATCGAAGCCGAGTCGCTCTATGACTTCCGCGAATGTGCCGACGCCTTGATGATGGGCGTGCGCGAGATCAACCAGGCCGAGTTGCGGGCGCTGGCCTTGGCCGCCGACCTCGACTGACGGTGTGACAAACGCCAGCGTGACCGACGGCGCGATAAATTCAAAGGCATGAGCCTGCGAACCCTTCTGCGGTGAGTGCGATGGACGCTGTTGCCAGCCGGCCCGCCCTCGAACAGTTTTTCGACCACCTCAGCGAAGGGGTGTTGCTGTTCGATCGCCGCGCGCAGGTGACTTTTGCCAACACCGCCGCCCTGCGCCGCATGCCAGGTGCAGTCGGTGTGACGATCGCAGAATGGCAGGGTGTGCTCGGCCCTGCGCTGATCGATTGGTTGCGTCAGGCCATCGCGGCGGCGCCTGGCGCCCTGCGCACGCCGGGCCATGCCACGGCTCGCGCTGCGTGGTCGCGTCGCTCAGCAGCGGCATCAGCGCCAGCACCAGCACCAGCACCAGCGCTGCCACCGCAGGCCGTCATGGCCGATGGCCGCAGCGCCGATGCCGCCTGGCAGGTGCTGGGGTCGGGCCTGTATGCCTTGCGTCTGCAGTGGCGTGATGCGACGCCGCCCGACGTGGCGTTGCCGTCGACCATCGTCGGCCCGGTGATCGCCGAGTTGATGCACGTGCTGTGGCATTCACCATTCCCCGCGATGCTGCAAGACACCCGCTGGCGCATCGTCGACGTGAACCCGGCCTTCGTTGCCTTCAGCGGGTACCCTCGAGAGCAACTGATCGGCAGCGATCCGGTCGCGCTTGAACCCGAAGAAGACCGCGCCGGCAGCCTGGGGCTGCGCGAGCGCTGGCAAGAACCCACTGACCGCGAGGCCGATTCGGCGTTGATCAACCGCCGCATCATCGCGGCCGATGGTCGCGAGCGCTGGTTCCGCGCCAACCGCAGCGTGCTGACCGACGAGAACGGCCGCGTCTTCGCGATGTCGGTGCTCCAGGACAGCACCGCCGAGCACATCGCTCGCGAACGTGCCGACCACTCAGCCCGCGAAATCGACGACTGGTTCGACCTCAGCCCGATCGGCATGGTGCTGTTCGACGAGGCCGGTCTGCTGGTGCGCACCAACCCGGCCTTCGATGCGTTGGCGGGGGCAGTCCCAGCGGTGCTGGCCGATGCTTCGCCCGAGCTGCGCCAGTTGCTGGGCTGGACCGACAGCGGTCCGTCGCCGGCGTTGCAGCCCTCGGCCAAGCCGGTGGTCACGCAGGGCTGGCTGCCGCAGCCACAGGGGGCACTGCGCCGGCTGCGCTCCATCGTGCGCTGCTACACCACGCCGGGTGGTGCGCGGCGCCACATGGCGATCCTGGAAGACCGCAGCGTCGAGGAAGAGCGTGACCTGGCGCAGATGCAGATCGGCGCGCTGATGGACACCGCCGGCGTCGGACTGGCCACGTTCCAGGAGAGCTCCGGCTGGGTGCGCCAGCGGCAATCCCTGAAGGCGGCTGAAGCGCATGCAGACTCCAGTGTCGTGCCCACCTCGGCGGCCCTGCAGTCGATCAGCCGCGACATCGTTGCCGACGAATCGCTGGCCGACTACGACGCGCTGCAGCAGGCCCTGCGCAGTGCGCAGCGCGCTGAGGTGCGCTATGCCATCCGGCACCCTCAGCTGGGCCTGCGCTGGCTGCTGACGCGGGTCGAGCCGGCCACACTCGCGTCTGGCAAGCGCACCACCTCGGTGGTGACGCTGGACATCACCGAGCAGCACCAGACGCAGCAGCGCAGCGAGCAGCTGCTGCGCGAGCTGACGACGATTCTGGAGAGCACCTCTGCGGGCATCGCCTACATCCGCGGCAATGTGCTGGTGCGCTGCAACCGGCGCTTCGAGGCGATGCTGGGCTTGCCATCGGTGGGGATTGCGGGCAGCGGCATTGCCGAGTTGTTCGGCAGTTCACCGCAGGGCCAGCGCATCGCTGCCGACACCTTGCAGGCACTGACGGCGGGGCTGATCTTCGAGACCGAGTTCTCGATGGACTCGGCAGCGGGCTCGGCGAGCGGCCAGCCGCTGCGCTGGTATGCGCTGTCGGTGCGTCGCACCGGACCGGTGTCGCAGCAGATCGAGGCGATCGCGGTGTTGTCCGACATCACCCGGCTGAAAGCGCAGCAGGTCGAGCTGGAACAGCTGGCGCGTGATCGCGAGCTGATGTTCAGCCTGTCGGAAGTGGGCATCGCTTTCGTGCGCGACGGCGTGCTGCAACGCGCCAACGATGCACTCGCGCAACTCGCGGGCTACCCGGCCGCCGAGTTGCAAGGGTTGCCGCTGCGCTCGCTGTTCGCCGATGCCGAGGAGCACGAGCGCCTGTCGACCCAGGAACAGAATGCCTTGCAGCTGCACGGCCGCTGGATCGGCGAGCGGCAGCTGCACCAGCGTGACGGTCGGGTGGTGTGGGTGCAGATCAGCACCCGCCTGGTCGGCGACGACCCCGCGGGCGGCATCATTGCCTCGTTCGTCAATGTCGACGCCCGGCACCGCGCCGAACATGCGGTGACGCTGCAGGCCAACCGAACGCGGGCCATTCTGGATTCGGTGCTGGTGGGCATCGTGACGATCGGGCCGCGCGGCATCGAGTGGATGAACCGCTCGGCGCGGCGCATGTTCGGCGCCGATCTCGGCGACTTCATCGACCAGCCGATCAGCACCGTCGCCACCCCCGAGGCCGATCACCCGTTTCGCCAGACGCAGTACCTCGACGACCTGGTCGAGGGCGAAGCTGAGACCTTCGAATGTCGCGTCAAGGCGCGCGACGGACGGGAATTCTGGGTCGTCGGCAATGCGGTGGTGACCGGTAGCGAATCGCGCGGGCGGCAGCTGACCTATGCCTTGCTCGACATCGAGCGGCGGCGCCAGGCCGAGGCCCGCATCGCGGAAGCGCAGGCCTCGCTGCAACGCATCATCGAGGCCGCGCCGATGGCGATCACGGTGCGCGATGCGCGCACGCTGACCATCCTGCAGGCCAATCTGGCCGCGGCACGCAGCGTTGATCGCACCATCGAGCAGCTGGTGGGCTGCAGCCCCGAAGACATTTTCGAGCCCGACCTGGCGGCGCAGCGGCGCCTGGACATGGAGCATGCGCTGCGCGCCAGCACGGTGACGCAGCGCGAATACCAGATCCCGATGAATGGCGAGGTGCGCGTCTGGGATGCGCGCTACCTGCCGCTGGCCGCGCCAGGTCAAGCGCCCGATCAATTGCTGCTGGTCGCCACCGACGTGACCGAACAGCGTGCGGCAGAGCGCGCGAAGTTCGACGAGGCGATCGCGCAACGCGAGATGCTGGTCAAGGAAGTGCACCACCGCATCAAGAACAACCTGCAGGGCGTGGCCGGGCTGTTGCAGCAGATCGCCACCCGCAAGCCCGAGATGGCCTCGGCGATGTCCGAGGTGGTGGGCCAGGTTCAGGCGATCGCCCAGGTCTACGGGCTGCAGGTTGGCGCGGGCGGGCCGCTGCAGGTGACCGGCGTGGTGGAGGCCATCGCCGGATCGGTGCAGCGCACCTTCGGACACGCGATCGCCTTTGCGGTTCAGGGCGATCACCCCGAGCAGTGGGTGTTGCCCGAGGCGGAATCGATCCCGATCGCGCTGACGATCAACGAGCTGCTGACCAATGCGGTCAAGCACAGCGCGATTCCGCGCTGCGCGACCGATCCTGCCGACACCACGCTGCCGGCGGTGGCGTGCACGCTGGTCAGCGGCGAGGGCGGTGTGCGCATCGTGATCCGCAACCCCGCCCGCCTGGTCGATGATTTCAGCCTGGCGCGTATTCCCGGCGGCGTCTCGGGCCTCGGTCTGGTGCGGGCCTTGCTGCCGCGGCGTTGTGCGCAACTTAGCATCGAGCAGGATGGAGACCATGTGGTCGCCACTGTGAGCATCGTGGCGCCGGGCGTCACGAATGCCGCGCGTCGAAAGGCAGCGGCCTGATACCGGTTTCGGTGTTCAGCCCCACCGCTTTGGGCGCAAAATGCGGTAGTACCGTTTCAGGCGCTGGTCCGGCGCAGTGGTCAGATCCAACTGCCCAGTCATCCGTTGTTTTGAAGTTGCAGGGGTACCGTGGTGGCAGTCGCGCAAGCGCCGTCCGGAGTGGGCGGCAAGATTCTGGTGGTGGACGATGACCGGCTGGTGCTGGCCACGCTCGCTGACGGCCTGACGCAGGCGGGCTATGAGGTGATCGACGCCGATAACGGCGATGACGCGATCCTGCTCGCACGCGAGCACCGGCCCGATCTGGCGCTGCTCGACATCCGCATGGAGGGCATGAGCGGCTTCGATGTCGCCGCCTACCTGCGCGAATACTGCAAGATGCCTTTCATGTTCCTGTCGGCCTTCACCGACGATGACACCGTGCGCCAGGTGCATGAGCTCGGTGCTGTCGACTACCTGGTCAAGCCGCTGGACATCGGGCAGATCGTGCCGGCGGTGCAGGCGGTGTTTGCGCGGCTGAAGGCGTCGTCTGCTGCAGCAACGATCGTCCCCGCTGCCGTTGCCCCACCAACTGCAGCGGGGCGCGCCCATGCCTTATTGCCGGTCGAAGCGATGGCCGTCGGTGTGCTGATGCACCGCTACTCGCTGGCCCGCGATGCCGCCTTCGACCGCCTGCAGCGCATGGCCACAGCGAACGGTCTGGTCCTGGGTGCCGAGGCCGAACGCCTGCTGGAAGCGGTTGAGCGGTTGTCGGGCGCGGCGGACCTCTGAGGTTCAGTCCCGCCCAAACACACTGATTTAGCCAAGGTCTGCGCGTGAGCGCTGCGGCGGGTCGCAGTGCTCCCACCACCAACGAAGCGGTCGAGGCTTGAAGTCTTTGCATGCGACAACGGTGCCGGCTGCCGAGGGTGTGGGGTGACCGGCGCAGCGA
>JANXTP010000132.1 GCA_025352345.1 Burkholderiales bacterium
ATGCCAGTCGCGCACCTCGAACACGGTCTCGCCGATGGTTGGGCTGCGCGGCGGGAAGCGATGCGCCATGTCGCGCCCGACCATGCCGCGAATGATGCGGTCCTCGCTGATGGGCGTGGTGCGGCAGTCCATGGTTTCGACTGTGGCGCCATCGCGCAGCACGGTGATGGAATCCGCCACCTTGGCGATCTCGTTGAGCTTGTGCGAGATCAGGATCGATGCGATGCCCTGGCGCTTGAGTTCCAGCAGCAGCAGCAACAACGCGTCGCTGTCCTTCTCGTTGAGACTGGCGGTCGGCTCGTCGAGGATCAGCAGCTTCACGTGCTTCGACAGCGCCTTGGCAATCTCCACCAGTTGCTGCTTGCCGACGCCGAGGTCGGTCACCAGTGTGGTCGGCGCCTCATTCAGGCCCACTTTGGCGAGCAGTTCGCGCGTTTTGGCATAGGCAGCGAACCAGTCGATCATGCCGCCGCGCACGATCTCGTTACCGAGAAAGATGTTCTCGGTGATCGACAGCAGCGGCACCAGCGCCAGCTCCTGGTGAATGATGATGATGCCCAGCCGCTCGCTGTCGGCGATGTCGCGGAAGCGGCGCAACTTGCCCTCGAAGTGGATCTCGCCCTCGTAGCTGTCGCACGGGTAGACGCCGCTCAGCACCTTCATCAGGGTCGACTTGCCGGCGCCGTTCTCGCCCACAACAGCGTGGATTTCACCGGCTCGCACGGCGAGGCGGACATCGTTCAGCGCCTTCACGCCGGGGAAGGTCTTGGTGATGCCGCGCATCTCCAGGATAGCCTTGCTCGCCGGAGTTGCCGAAGTCGCCTGGCTCACTTGAATTGGCTTTCCTTGTAATAACCACTGTCGACCAGCGTCGTCTTCCAGTTGCTCAGGTCGACGCTTACCGGCTTGAGCAGGTACGACGGCACCACCTTCACGCCGTTGTTGTAGGTCTTGGTGTCGTTCACTTCGGGTGGCTTGCCGGCCAGCATGGCATCGACCATCGCGACCGTGGCCTTGGCCAGTTCGCGCGTGTCCTTGAACACGGTGGCGGTCTGTTCCTTCTTCAGGATCGACTTGACCGACTGCACCTCGGCATCCTGCCCGGTCACCACCGGCATCGGCAGCTTCGGCGTGCCGTAGCCCACGCCCTTGAGCGAGGAGATGATGCCGATCGACAGGCCGTCGTAAGGCGACAGCACCGCGTCGACGCGGTCTTTGGTGTAGTAAGCCGACAGCAGGTTGTCCATGCGGGCCTGCGCCACCGCGCCGTCCCAGCGCAAGGTCGAGACCTTGTCCATGCCCGCCTGCTTGCTGCGCACGACCAGCTTGCCGCTGTCGATGTAGGGCTTCAGCACCGACATCGCGCCGTTGTAGAAGAAGAATGCGTTGTTGTCGTCCGGCGAGCCACCGAACAACTCGACATTGAACGGCCCCTTGCCGGCCTTCAGGTCGAGCGCTTTTTCGATGTAGCTGGCTTGCAGCACGCCGACCTGGAAGTTGTCGAAGGTGGCGTAGTAGTCGACATTTTTCGAGCCCTTGATGAGCCGGTCGTAGGCGATGACTTTCACGCCCTTGTCGGCCGCCTTCTGCAGCACATCGGACAGCGTGGTGCCGTCTATGGCCGCGATCACCAATACCTTCGCACCCTTGGTCACCATGTTCTCGATCTGCGCGAGCTGGTTCGGGATGTCGTCGTCGGCGTACTGCAGGTCGGTTTTGTAGCCCTTTTCCTGGAAGTACTTGACCATGTTGGCGCCGTCGGCGATCCAGCGGGCCGACGACTTGGTCGGCATCGAAATGGCGATCGGGCCCTTGTCCTGTGCGTAGGCCAGCGGGGCCAGTCCCACGGCGCCGGTGGCGGCAACGGCGAGCAGGGTCTTGAGAAGGCGGCGTTTCAGGCGGGAGTTTGTCGTCGAATTGCGCATGTGGGTCTCTTTGGTTGTTGTAGGAACAGCCGTATGTCGCGCTGTTCACGCAGCGCGCAGGACTTTCCGTCTTTTTAGGCGGTGATTTAGTTTAAAAACGAATTTGATATCAATCCAATCATTTTTTGGAAAAAATAGATATCAATCGACGGATTCTGGAAAACCCCATGACCACCCAAACGCACTGGTTTCTCCGTGCACGCCTCAAGACCCGGCAACTGTTGCTGCTGGTCACGCTGGCCGAGCAAGGCAACATCCACCGCGCGGCCCAGGTGCTCAACATGACGCAGCCGGCCGCCTCCAAGTTGTTGAAAGACCTGGAAGACGTGCTG
>JANXTP010000158.1 GCA_025352345.1 Burkholderiales bacterium
GCGTTGGCCAAGGGCCTGGACATCGATGGATTTGCCGGCCGCCTGAGTTTTTTCTGGGCCATCGGCATGAACTTCTACCTCGAAGTCGCCAAGATGCGCGCCGCCCGCCTGCTGTGGTGGAAGATCATGACGGCCTTCAATGCGAAGAACCCCAAGAGCCTGATGCTGCGCACCCACTGCCAGACCTCGGGCTGGAGCCTGGCTGAGCAGGACCCGTACAACAACGTCGTGCGCACCACCATCGAGGCGATGGCCGCGGTGTTCGGCGGCACGCAGAGCCTGCACACCAACGGGCTCGACGAAGCCATTGCGCTGCCCACCGAGTTCAGCGCCCGCATTGCGCGCAACACGCAACTCATCATTCAGGAAGAAACCCACATCACGAGCGTGGTGATCCCTGGGCCGGCAGCTACATGATGGAGAAGCTGACACAGGACATGGCAGACGCTGCCTGGAAGATCATCGAGGAGGTCGACGCGATGGGCGGCATGGTGAAGGCTGTCGACAGTGGCTGGGCCAAGCTGAAGATCGAAGCCAGCGCGACCGAGAAGCAGGCGCGCATCGATTCGCGCCGCGACGTGATCGTCGGCGTCAATAAATACAAGCTCGACACCGAAGACGCGATCGACACGCTGAACATCGATAACGTCGCGGTGCGCGAGAACCAGGTGGCGCGACTGAAGGCGCTCCGCGCGAAGCGCGACAGCGCAGCGGTGAAGGCGGCGCTCGACGCGCTGACGGCGTGTGCCGAGGCGGGTGACCGTGGCGACGCCGGTAACCTTGGAGGGGCTGCGCCTGGCAACCTGCTCGACCTGGCCATCCGCGCGATGCGCGTGCGCGCCACCGTCGGCGAGGTCAGCGATGCACTGGAAAAGGCATGGGGCCGCCATCGCGCCGACACGCAGAAGGTGACCGGCGTCTACGCTGCCGCTTACGACAGCGCCGAAGGCTGGGCGCAGTTGCAAAAGGAAATCGCCGAATTCGCCCGCGACGAAGGCCGCCGACCGCGCGTGATGATCGCCAAGCTGGGCCAGGACGGTCACGACCGCGGCGCCAAGGTGGTGGCCACCGCGTACGCCGACCTCGGCTTCGATGTGGACATGGGCCCGCTGTTTCAGACCGCCGAGGAGTGCGCGCGGCAGGCGATCGAGAACGACGTGCATGCGGTGGGCGTCAGCACGCTGGCGGCTGGCCACAAGACGCTGGTGCCGGAGATCATTGCCGAGTTGAGGAAGCAGGGCGCCGACGACATCATCGTGTTCGTCGGCGGCGTGATCCCGCGTGCCGATTACGACTTCCTTTACGAAGCCGGCGTCAAGGGCATCTACGGCCCTGGCACGCCGATCCCGGCGAGCGCGAAGGACGTGCTGGAGCAGATCCGCATCAGCCTGGCCAGCGGTTCCAAAGCCAGCCCGACGCTGCGCGGCTGAATTCGGCCGTTTCCGAACCACCTGAATCACGCCGCGCACGACACCGTGAGCTTGAACCCCGACGATGAGGCCTTGCTGAATGGCGTGTGCCGCAGCGAGCGGCGCAGCATCGCGAAAACGATCACGCTGCTCGAATCGACGCGTGCCGATCACCGCGTGCGCGCCGACGCGCTGCTCAACGCGCTGCTGCCGCGCACCGGCAACGCGATGCGCCTGGGCATCTCCGGCGTGCCGGGCGTCGGCAAATCGACCTTCATCGAAGCGCTGGGGTTGGTGCTGATCGAGCGCGGTCACCGTGTCGCGGTGCTGGCGGTCGACCCGTCATCGAGCGTCAACGGCGGCTCGATCCTCGGTGACAAGACGCGGATGGAGCGGCTGTCGGTGCACCCGCAGGCCTACATCCGACCGAGTCCGGCATCGGGCACCTTGGGCGGTGTGGCCGAGAAGACACGCGAAGCAATGCTGGTCTGCGAAGCGGCCGGCTACGACGTGGTGATGGTCGAAACCGTCGGGGTCGGCCAGAGCGAGGTGGCCGTGGCGGGCATGACCGACATGTTCATCCTGCTGCAATTGCCGAATGCTGGCGATGATTTGCAGGCGATCAAGAAGGGCGTGATGGAGCTGGCCGACCTGGTCGTCATCAACAAGGCCGACATCGACCCGCTGGCTGCCGCACGTGCCGAATCGCAGATCGCCGGCGTGCTGCGTGTCTACGGCCCGCCGGGCTCGCCCCATGATCCGCACCATGCCGAAGCGGCGGCGCACTGGTCGCCAAAAGTGATGCAGCTCAGCGCCTTGCGCGGGCAAGGCATGGACACCTTCATGGCGCAGGTCGATCGCTTTCATGCGCTGCGCCGCGCCAACGGCGAGTTCGCCGTGCGGCGCCAGCAGCAGGCGATGGCCTGGATGTGGGACCTGATCCACGCGCGGCTGCAGTCCGACTTTCATCAACATCCGGCGGTGCGTGCGCGGCTGCCGAGCCTGCTGACCGAGGTGTGCGAATCGCGCGTCGCCCCGTCAGTCGCGGCGCGTGCGCTGCTGGCCGCCTTCGAAGCCCCATTCGCTGTATCCGCCATCAACCCGAACCCCTGACGCAGGCCCGGCCTGCAACGCCCACGGAGCGACCCACCATGCAAGACATCATCGAACAGCTCGATGCCAAGCGCACCCTGGCGCGGCTTGGCGGCGGCGAGAAACGCATCGCCGCGCAGCACAAGAAGGGCAAGCTGACCGCCCGAGAGCGCATCGAGCTGCTCCTCGACGCCGGCACCTTCGAAGAGTGGGACATGTTCGTCGAGCATCGGTGCGCCGACTTCGGCATGCCCGACAACAAGATACCTGGCGACGGCGTGATCACCGGCTACGGGATGATCAACGGCCGCCTGGTCTTCGTGTTCAGCCAGGACTTCACCGTCTTCGGCGGTGCCTTGAGCGAGGCGCATGCCGAGAAGATCTGCAAGGTGATGGACCAAGCGATGAAGGTCGGCGCGCCCGTCATCGGCCTGAACGACTCCGGCGGCGCGCGCATCCAGGAAGGCGTGGCGTCGCTCGGCGGCTACGCGGAGGTGTTCCAGCGCAATGTGATGGCCTCTGGCGTGGTGCCACAGATCAGCATGATCATGGGCCCGTGCGCGGGTGGTGCGGTGTATTCGCCTGCGATGACCGACTTCATCTTCATGGTGAAGGACAGCAGCTACATGTTCGTCACCGGCCCCGAGGTCGTGAAGACGGTGACGCACGAGGAGGTGTCCGCCGAGGATCTGGGCGGCGCGACGACGCACACCACCAAGAGCGGCGTGGCCGACCTGTCGTTCGACAACGATGTGGACGCGCTGCTGATGCTGCGCCGCTTCTTCAACTACATCCCGACCAACAACCGCGAGAAAGCGCCGGCGCGGCCCAGCAATGACCCGGCCGACCGGCTGGATTGGTCGCTCGACACGCTTGTGCCGGAGAACCCGAACCAGCCTTACGACATGAAGGAGCTGATCACCAAGACCGCCGACGACGGTGAGTTCTTCGAGCTGCAGCCCGACTATGCGAAGAACATCATCATCGGCTTCGTGCGCATGGAAGGCCAGACCGTGGGCGTGGTGGCCAACCAGCCGCTGGTGCTGGCTGGCTGTCTGGACATCAAGAGCAGCATCAAGGCCGCGCGCTTCGTGCGCTTTTGCGATGCGTTCAACATCCCGGTGCTGACGTTCGTCGACGTGCCCGGCTTCATGCCCGGCACCAGCCAGGAGTACGGCGGCATCATCAAGCATGGCGCCAAGCTGCTCTATGCCTACGCAGAGTGCACGGTGCCGAAGATCACCGTGATCACCCGCAAGGCCTACGGCGGTGCCTACGACGTGATGAGCTCCAAGCACCTTCGCGGCGACGTCAACTTCGCCTGGCCGAACGCCGAGATCGCGGTGATGGGCGCGAAGGGCGCGGTCGAGATCATCTTCCGCGAAGACAAGGGCGACCCCGAGAAGCTGGCCGCGAAAGAGGCTGAATACAAAGCTCGCTTTGCCAACCCCTTCGTGGCTGGCGCCCGCGGCTTCATCGACGACGTGATCCAGCCCCACGAGACGCGTAAGCGCATCTGCCGGTCTTTGGTGATGTTGCGCGACAAGAAGCTCGACAACCCGTGGCGCAAGCACGGGAACATTCCGCTGTGAGGTGGACCCCCCAGTCGCTGCGCTCCTGCCCCCGAGGGGCGCCCGCCAGCGGCCCGGCATAGCCGGTTCCGCGGCGGTTGCTCGAAGTAGGCCTCGCTACGCTTGCCTGTGGCACCCAACAGAGAGTTGATGATGTTCACAAAAATACTGATTGCGAACCGTGGAGAGATCGCCTGCCGGGTGATCAAGACCGCGAAGAAGATGGGCATCCTGACGGTGGCCGTTTATTCCGATGCCGACAAGGACGCACGCCATGTGGCGCTGGCCGACGAGGCGGTGCACATCGGGCCGGCGCCGTCGCGCGAGTCGTATCTGGTGATGGACAAGATCATTGCCGCCTGC
>JANXTP010000351.1 GCA_025352345.1 Burkholderiales bacterium
CCGCGTCGTGTTCAGCAAGGAGGCGGATGGCGGCACGCTCGCCTACCCGTGATGGGGCGGCAGTCAATGCCGCCGACTTGCTGGAAGTAGGTGAACTGCGTGACTTCCATGCCGTTGAGCCAGACCTCCCAGCCCAGGCCCCAGGCGCCGAGCGTCGGGTTCTCCCAATCGTCCTCGACAAAGCGCACGTCGTTGACCTTCAAATCGAAGCCCAGCGCTTCGAGCGAGCCCAGGTATAGCTCCAGAATGTTGCTGGGCGCGGGTTTCAGCACCACCTGGTACTGGTAGTAGTGCTGCAGCCGGTTCGGGTTGTTGCCGTAGCGGCCGTCCTTCGGGCGGCGGCTGGGCTGCACGTAGGCGGCCTTCCACGGCTCGGGGCCGATTGCACGCAAGAAGGTCGCGGTGTGGCTGGTGCCGGCGCCCACTTCCATGTCGTACGGTTGCAGCAGGGCGCAGCCCTGGGCGTCCCAGTACTGCTGTAGACGCAGGATGATTTGCTGGAAGGTCAGCATCGGTGATGGGTCTGGTGATGGGCGGAGTCTGGAGACGCGGGCGGCAGCATGCGTCACCCCCGAGTTTACGGGCGGGGTGTCCGGGGCCTTTGCAAGCGGTGTCCGGTGATTGCGGTCAGGCCGACGATGGCGAGCGCTGCAGCGATCAGTGGCCACAAACCACAGGTGGCCAGCCAGCGCGCGTAGGGCGTCTCGCCAGTGCGCCCTTCTACACTGGCTTCCAGCACGCCGGTGGTGCGCGGTGGCAGCCGCGCCGTGACCCGGCCGTGGTGGTCGACCACCGCGGTGGCGCCGGTGTTGGTCGAGCGGATCACCGGCCGCTGGAATTCGATCGCGCGCATCTGCGAGAACTGCAGGTGCTGGTCCTGCACCAGCCAGCGACCGAACCAGGCCAGGTTGCTGACGTTGACGAACACCGTGGCCGCTTGCGGGCCGACTGCGCTTTGCACAATGTCTTCGCCGAACAAATCCTCGTAGCAGACGAGCGGGCGCAGCCGCTGGCCGCCGAACGCAAAGGCCTCGCTGCTGCGGCCACGCGCCTGGTCGGCCAGCGGGATGTTCATCAGGTTGACGAACCAGTGAAAGCCGGGCGGGATGATCTCGCCGAACGGCAGCAGATGCCGCTTGCCGTAGTGGTAGCCAGCCGCAGTGGATGCCGCGGCGCCTTCGGTCGCCCCGCCCGGCAACGCCACAACCGAATTAACGTAACCCGAGGCCTCGTCGCTCACGAAGATGCCGATCAGTGCGGCACGCTCGGTGGCGGCCGATGCGGGCACTGACGCTGCGGATGCTGGCTGCAGCGCATCGCGCAACGCTGCCCAGTAGCCGTCGCTGAGCTGGTCACGCGACAGCGGCAACACCGATTCGGGCGTCACCACCAGCGCGCCATGGGCTTCGGTCAGCTGGCGCACCAGACCATGCAGCTGCAGGCTCAGCCGGTCGGGATCGAACTTGATGTCTTGCGGCACGTTCGGTTGCAGCAGGCTGACGCGCAGGGTGCCGGTGGAGCGGGTGAACTGGTTGGGCAGCAGGTGCGGCAGCAGGGCGAGCCCGATCACCACCGCACTGGCGGCGGCGCGAACCCGCAGCGTGCGGTCTTGCAGCCACAGCGCGGACGTTGCAGCCATGGCCGCTGCCAGTGCGCACAGGCCATACACGCCGATCCATGGTGCCCAGACGGCCAGCGGGCCGATGGCATGTGCATAGCCTGAGGCGATCCACGGGAAGCCGGTGAACACCAGGCCGCGTGCCAGCTCGGCCCCCAGCCAGCAGGCGGCCCACAGCGCGACGTCCCAGCCCGGCCGGTGCGTGCGCAGCCGCGCCCACAGCGCCATCGCCGCTGCGTAGTACAGGCCCAGCAGCGCGGCCAGCACCAGCACCGCCAGGGCGGCCAGGGCAGGGTGCAAGCCGCCAAAGTTGTGCATGCTGATGTACAGCCACCAGAAGCCCGACACCAGCCAGCCCGCTGCGTACAGCCAGCCCAACAGCGCGGCCCGGCGCGGGGCGGCACCAAAGGTGGCGTGGGCCAGCACGGCCAGCGACAGCAGCTGCAGCCACCACCACTCAAACGGCGAAAACGACAGCGTTTGCGCGATGCCGGCGAGCAGCACCGCGGGCGCACTGCCCAGCCAGCGCAAAGGCTGGGCGCCCGAAGCCGGGCTGCGCATCAAGCGCCGTCGGGCTCGACGGCAGGTTCGGGCGCGCGGGTGACCTTGAACCAGCGCACCGCGCCGCCGCGTGTCAGCATCACGCTGAACAGCAGCCCGCCCATCGCGACCGATTCGCCGCGGCGCGGCACGCGGCCCAGCTCATGCGCGATCAGCCCGCCGATCGTCTCGAAGCTGTCTTGCGGCAGCTGGGCGCCGAAGGATTCGTTGACGGCGGTGATCTCGGCGTCACCCGCCACCCGGTGGCTGCCGTCGGCCAGCGTGTAGACGCTGGACTCGCCGTCTTTGTCGTCGAACTCGTCTTCGATCTCGCCGACGATCTCTTCCAGCACGTCCTCGATGGTGAGCAGACCTGCGGTGTTGCCGAACTCGTCGATGACGATCGCCAGGTGGTTGCGGTTTGAGCGGAAGTCGCGCAGCAGCTCGTTGAGCCCTTTCGATTCGGGCACGAACACCGCCGGGCGCAGCAGCGTGCGCAGGTTCAGGTCGGGCGAGCGCTGCAGCTTCAGCAGGTCCTTGGCCATCAGGATGCCGATGATGTTGTCGCGCTGCCCCTCGTAGACCGGAAAGCGCGAATGTGCGGTGCCGATGACCAGGTGCAGCAACTCGTCGTACGGCGCGTCGATGTCGAGGTGATCCATGTGGGGTGCTGCCACCATCACGTCGCCGGCCGTCAGGTCGGCCATGCGGATCACGCCCTCGAGCATCATCCGCGACTCCGGCGCGATCAGCTCCCGGTGTTCGGCATCGGCCAGCGCTTCGATCAGCTCGTCGCGCGAATCGACGCCCGGCGACATGAACTCGATCAGCCGCTGGAAGAGGTTTCGCTTGTCGGCGATGGCGGGGCGTCGGCCGGAATTCTTGCCGCGGGCGGTAGAGGCGGTGTGCGCCGGGTAAGGGTCAGACATCGCGCCGGGGCGAAAAGTGAATCACAGTCGCAGCTTACCCGAACCGCCATTGACAAGTGTGTTAGCTTGAAGGGTTGCGCATCGGCCCGATATGCCAATGTCAAGCTCGAAGAGTTCTCATTTTCCAGGACACCAGCCCATGGCCACCCCCACCGCCAAAGCCGCCGCGCTCATTCCCGCCACCATCCTGACCGGCTTCCTCGGCTCGGGCAAGACGACCTTGCTCAAACGTGTGCTGACCGAAGCCCACGGCCAGAAGATCGCGGTGATCGAAAACGAATTCGGCGACGAGAACATCGACAACGAGATCCTGGTGCAAGACGCCAAGGAACAGATCATCCAGCTTAACAACGGCTGCGTGTGCTGCTCGATCCGCGAAGACCTGCGCACCACGCTCGCCGACCTGGCGGAGAAGAAGCGCAAGGGCGAGTTGCAGTTCGATCGGGTGGTGATCGAGACCACCGGCCTGGCCGACCCGGGTCCGGTCGCGCAAACGTTCTTCATGGACGACGAAATCGCCGAGTGCTATTTGCTGGACTCCATCCTGACGCTGGTCGACGCGAAGCACGCTGACCAGCAACTCGACGACCGACAGGAAGCGCGGCGCCAGATCGGCTTTGCCGACCAGATCTTCATCAGCAAGTCTGATCTGGTGGACGAGGCTGCGGTCGACGCGCTGTCGCACCGCATCAAGCACATGAACCCGCGCGCGCCGCAGAGCCGCGTGCATTTCGGCGAGGTGCCGATTGCCAACGTGTTCGATCTGCGCGGCTTCAACTTGAACGCGAAGCTCGACATCGACCCGGATTTCCTGAAAGCCGATGTTCATGACCACGCGCATCACGACCATGGCCACGATCACGAGCATGGCGAGCACTGCGATCACCCCAGCCACCATGCGCACGACGACGATGTGAAGTCTTTCGTGTTCCGCTCCGACAAGGCCTTCAACCCGGCCAAGCTGGAAGATTTCCTGGCGTCGATCGTGCAGGTCTATGGCCCGAAGCTGCTGCGCTACAAGGGTGTGCTGTTCATGAAGGGCTCGCCGAAGAAGGTCATCTTCCAGGGCGTGCACCAGCTGATGGGCAGTGACCTCGGCCCGCTCTGGGCGCCCGGCGAGAAGAAGATGAGCAAGATGGTGTTCATCGGCATCGACCTGCCGCGAGACATATTTATGCACGGGCTGGAGCAATGCCTCGTGTGATACCGGTTGGCGTGCCGCCGCGTGGCTACAATCCGCCCCGCTTTGCGATTCCCATCGATCGCAACGTCGTGGTGCCAAAGCGGCGCTCGTTTCGCACCCTGGCGGTATGAACCCGCTGCGAGGAGAACCCTGTGACCCGATCCCCGGCCAAGTCTGCGCCCCCTGCCGCGCGAACCGCCTCCGTGCTCAAGAAGAAAGCCACAGCGTCGGCGTCGGTCAAGTCCTCGCCGCCGAAGAAGACATCTCCGCCCCCCAAGAAGACACCCGCACGGGCGCCCAAGCCGGCGCCTGTGGTCGTTGCGACCCGCGCCAAGCCTGCGCCCAAACCCAAGCCGGCCCCCAAGCCCGCGCCGGTGTCGCCCGCTCCCAAAGTTGCTCCGGTCAAAGCGGCGAAGTCCGCTGTGGCCGCCGCTGGAAAGCCTGCCCCGAAACCCATGTTGAAAACTCTCCCTCCGGCCGCTGTGAAAGAGGCCGTCGCGCCCAAGGTGACGGCGCCCGCCGTCACGGCCGTGGTGGCCCCTGCGCCCACCAAGGCACCTCGCGCCAAATCGGCGGCCAAGTCCCGCTATGGTGCGCCGATGCCGACCGCACCGCTGCCGCCGCCGACTTCCCGCTTTGCAGACCGCTTTGCGCCCCCTCGCCCGCCGACCCGTCAGATGAACAACCTCGGCGTCGACACGCCGCGCGTTGTTCAGAAGTCCGATCCGAAGCTGGCGAACGCGTGGAAGACGAAGGCGGGCAAGGACCTGACCGAAGCCGAAGTGCTGGCCATGCCCGACAGCGAGTACATGAACGACAAGCAGCTCGATTTCTTCCGAGCCACGTTGAAGAAGTTGAAGGACGACCTGCTCAGCAATGCCGGTGAAACGACCGAGCACCTGCGCGAAGACACTTCCATCGTCCCCGACCCGGCCGACCGCGCCACGATCGAGGAAGAGCATGCGCTGGAGTTGCGCACCCGCGACCGCGAGCGCAAGCTGCTGAAGAAGATCGCGCAATCGCTGAACCGCGTCGAAAGCGGTGAGTACGGTTTTTGCGATGAAACAGGCGAGCCGATCGGCCTGGGCCGCTTGATTGCACGGCCCACAGCCACTCTGTCCCTCGAAGCCCAGCAACGCCGAGAGTTGAAACAGAAGATGTTCGGCGATTGAAATGAGCCCCGCGTACCCCAGCACTGACTGACCCCCATGGCGGATCCCAAAGACACGACGAGCTTCTTCCGCAAGGTGGTGAAGTTCGTCGCCAATCCGGCCACCGAGTGGAACGAGTTGGGGCAGCCTGCACCAGGATCGATCGAAAGCGAGCTCGCCAAGTCCGAACTGAAGGCGATGATCGAGCGCAAGCGGCGTAACGATTTCGTGCGCAAGCGCGAGTTCGACATGCTGCGCAAGGTGCGCCGTGACGGGCTGACCCCCGAGCAGCTCGCCGCGCTCGGCGGCTCCTCGGCGATGGGTGGCGATTCGGTGCCACGCCTACGCGACAGCGAGGCGCGCTCCGGTCCCGGCATGAAAGCCAAGATCGACGCGATTGAGCAGCAGATGGTTGGTAGCAGCCAGATGGGCGCCTTGCGCCGACCGCCGGAGTTCTATGCAGCGCCCACGCAAGCAGCGCCCTTGGGCGATGCCGCGGATGCGAAAGCGCCGCGAGCTGGTGAAACCGATTCGAGCCCACCCTATGCCGCGGGGCTGACCTTCACCAACGAGGTGGTCGGCTCGTCCTTCGACAAGGCCTTCGGTTCGGTCGACGCCAACAACGAACTGGCCCACGACCCGGAACTCGACGAGGCGGTGATCGCATTCGCGAATGCCGATTTCGACCTGTGCGAACAGTCGCTGACCCAGTTGATCCAGCCTCATGGTGCGCGTGCCCAGCATGCCGAAACCTGGCTGGCGTTGTTCGACATGCACCGAGCGACCGGGCAGTTGCCCAAGTTCGAGAGCCTGGCCATCGACTACGCCCAGCAGTTCGGCTGGTCGGCGCCGCAGTGGTTTTCGATGCCGCAGCGCGTGGCTGAAGCGGTCAGCGACGAGCGCCAGCCGCGCAACCGGATCGACGGGCAGGTCGGCTGGTCCAGCCCGGAATGGATCGATGCCGATGCGGTGTCGCGGCTGCGCTCGCAGACGCTGCAGATGCCATTGCCGTGGGTGTTCGACTGGGCGGCGATGCGCGGCATCGATGCCGAAGCCTGCGCCCGGCTCAGTGAGCTGTTTCGCAGCTGGATGCCGCAGCGGCTGGACATGCGCTGGCTGCGCGGCGATTCGCTGCTGCACTGCCTGCACGAGGCCACCCCCAGCGGCGTGCGCGATGCCGACCCGGTCTATTGGCAGCTGCGCCTCGACGTGCTGCGCATGACCAACCGGCCCGACCAGTTCGACGAAACCGCGATCGACTACTGCGTGACCTACGAAGTCTCACCGCCGTCGTGGGAGCGAGTGCAGTGCCAGGTGCGGCTCAGCGGCGCCGCGAGCAGCACGCTGTCGCCATCGATGTCGATGGTCAGCGACGTGTCGACCGGCTTCGTCGAGTCCAACCTGCTCGACGATGCGGTGCTGGTGCAGGTGTCGAGCGTGGAGTTGTCCGGCCAGCTGATTGGCGACATCGGCCCGTTGTTGCAATCGATGACCGAGCAGCTGGGCACCGCGCCGATGATCAATGTGTCGTGCTCGAGATTGATCCGCGTCGATTTCATAGCAGCTGGCGATCTGCTGAACTGGGTGCTGGCGCGCCGCACCGAGAACCGTGCAGTGACCTTCGTCGACGCGCATCGCCTGGTGGCGCTGTTCTTCGGCGCGATGGGCATCAACGAGCACGCGACGGTCAAGGTTCGCACCGTCTGATCGCGTGGCCGGGCGCTGCGCCCGAATCGACCGTCTTTCCTGATTGAAACCTGCGGTTTCGCCCGCACAACTGCTCCATGGATAACGCCAACGGCTCCCCCAGTTTTCACGGCACTACCATCGTCAGCGTGAGGCGCGGCCCTGTGGTGGCACTCGGCGGTGACGGGCAGGTGACGCTGGGCCACATCGTCATCAAGTCGTCGGCGCGCAAGGTGCGCAAGCTGTACCGCGAGCAGGTGCTGGCCGGTTTCGCTGGTGCCACCGCCGACGCCTTCACGCTGTTCGAGCGCTTCGAATCCAAGCTCGAAAAGCACCAGGGTCACCTGGTGCGCGCGGCCATCGAGCTGACCCGTGACTGGCGCACCGACCGTGTGCTGCGCCGCCTGGAAGCGATGCTGGCAGTTGCCGATTCGACCGCCTCGCTGATCATCACCGGCAACGGCGATGTGCTCGAACCCGAGCACGGCATCGTGGCGATCGGCTCTGGCGGTGCCTATGCGCAGGCCGCGGCGCGCGCGCTGATAGCGCACACCGAGCTGTCGCCGCATGACGTGGTCAAGCGGTCGCTGGAGATTGCCGGCGACATCTGCATCTACACCAACCAAAGCCACACCATCGAGACCCTGGGATGAGCATGCCAATGAGCAGCAACATGACGCCGCAGGAGATCGTCTCCGAACTCGATCGCCACATCGTCGGCCAGCACGATGCCAAGCGAGCGGTGGCCATCGCCTTGCGTAACCGCTGGCGGCGCCAGCAGGTCGATGAGCCGCTGCGCAGCGAGATCACGCCGAAGAACATCCTGATGATCGGCCCGACCGGCGTCGGCAAGACCGAGATCGCGCGGCGCTTGGCGCGGCTGGCCGATGCGCCGTTCATCAAGGTCGAGGCGACCAAGTTCACCGAGGTCGGCTACGTCGGCAAGGATGTCGATTCGATCATCCGTGACCTCGTCGAAACCGCCGTCAAGCAGCAGCGCGAATCGGCGATGCGCCGACAGCGCGTGCGCGCGGAAGACGCTGCCGAAGACCGCATCCTCGACATCCTGGTGCCTCCAGCCCCTTCGTCGTCAGTGCCAGTTGATAACACCGCCCGCCAGGTGATGCGCAAGCGGCTGCGCGAAGGCGCGCTCGACGACAAGGACATCGAGATCGACCTCGCCGAGCCCAAGCCGCAGCTCCGGATCATGGGCCCGGCCGGCATGGGAGACATGGCCGACCAGCTGCAGGGCCTGTTTGCTTCTGCGGGTGGCGGGCCTCGGCGCAAGCTGCGCAAGCTGAAGATCGGCGAGGCGCGGCTGTTGCTGGTCGAGGACGAGGCGGCCAAGCTGGTCAACGAGGAAGAGATCAAGACGGCCGCGCTGCTGCAGACCGAGCAGAACGGCATCGTCTTCATCGACGAGATCGACAAGGTCGCCTCACGCAACGAGACCAGCGGCGCCGATGTGTCACGCCAGGGCGTGCAGCGCGATCTTCTGCCATTGGTCGAAGGCACCTCGGTCAGCACCAAGTACGGCATCGTCAAGACCGATCACATTCTGTTCATCGCCTCGGGTGCGTTCCACCTGTCCAAGCCCAGCGACCTGATCCCCGAACTGCAGGGCCGCTTCCCGATCCGCGTCGAGCTGGGCTCGCTCAGCGTCGACGACTTCGAAGCGATCCTGACGCAGACGCATGCGAGTCTGGTCAAGCAGTACCAGGCGCTGCTGGCGACCGAGGGCGTGAGCCTGCAGATCGCGCCTGAGGGCATCCGCCGGCTCGCGCAGATCGCCTTTGACGTCAACGAACGCACCGAGAACATCGGCGCACGGCGCTTGGCCACGGTGATGGAGCGGCTGCTCGACGAGGTCAGCTTCGACGCGCCCAACCGCAGCGGCCAGACCATCACGCTGGGTGCTGCCGAGGTCGATGCCAAGCTGGCTGAACTGGCCGACAACGAAGACCTGTCGCGCTACATCCTGTAGCGCGAGGCCACATGGCTGCCTGCCCTGTGGTGGGCAGGCGCCTGCGGTCTCAGTTCCTGACCGGCTTGCCGGTGCTGAGCATCCCCATGATCCGTTCCTGTGTTTTCGGGTGCTTGAGCAGCTCGCAGAAATGATGGCGCTCCAGCGCCATCAGGTAGTCCTCGCTGACCAGCGATCCGGCATCGACATCCCCGCCACACAGCACCAGGGCGATCAGTGACGCGATGTGGAAATCGTGCGCGCTGATGAAGCCGCCGTCGCGCATGTTGACCAGCTGTGCCGTGATCGTGGCGGCGCCGTCGCGCCCAGCCACCGGGAACAGTTTCGTCGCTGGCGGCCGGTAGCCGCTGTTGAACAGGGCCTTGGCCTGGGTGATTGCCACGAACAGCAACTCGTCCTTGTGCGGCACGATCACGTCGCTCCACAGCAGGTAGCCGAGCTGGCGGCTGTCGATCGCGCTGGTGCCGACCTTGGCCATCGCTGCTGTCGTGAAGCCGTCCTTCAGGAAAGTCAGCACATCGGCATTCGCGTTGCCGGCGGCCGCCATCTCGGCGGCACGGCGCGCAATGTAGGTCAGGCCACCGGCGCCCGGCAGCAGGCCGACGCCGACCTCGACCAGGCCGATGTAGCTCTCCATCGCCGCGACACGTTTCGCGCAATGCACCGCCAGCTCGCAGCCGCCACCGAGCGCCATGCCGCGGATCGCCGCAACCACCGGCACCGTTGCATAGCGCACGCGCAGCATCGCGTCCTGCAGCTGCTTTTCTACCGGTGCGATGCCTTTTGCGCCGCTGATCATGAACACCGGCATCAGCGCTTCCAGGTTGGCGCCGGCCGAGAACACATCGTCGGGCGACCAGATCACCAGGCCCTTGTAGCTTTCCTCGGCCAGGCCGACGGCCTTCACCAGCCCTTCGGTGACGGCCGGGCTGATCAGGTGCAGCTTGGAGGTGATGCTGGCGATCAGCACCTCGCCGTCGAGCGTCCACACGCGCAGCTCGCCGGTCTTGAACAGCTCGGTGCCCGACTGCAACGGTGCCACGGCGCCGGAGCCGAACACAGCGTCGCGGAAGTGCTGGCGTTGGTAAACCGGCAGCGTGCTTTCAGCCACGAAGCGCGACTCTGACGCGCTCCACGAGCCTTCGGGCTGGTGCACGCCTTCGCGCTCGGCCACCGGCCCGCTGAACACCCACGCCGGCAGCGGTGCGGCGCACAGTGCCTTGCCGGCATCGATGTCGTCTTGCACCCAGCGCGCCACCGTCGTCCAGCCCGCCGCCTGCCACAGCTCGAATGGGCCCTGCTGCATGCCGAAGCCCCAGCGCATCGCGAAATCGACATCGCGGGCGCACACCGCCACCTCGGCCAGGTGCACTGCGTTGTAGTGAAAGCTGTCGCGCAGCACCGCCCACAAAAACTGCGCCTGTGGATGGCTGGCTTCGCGCAGCAGCTGCAGCCGCTCGGCCGGTGGCTTCTTCAGGATGCGCGCGATCGCCTCGTCGGCCACGCCGCCACCTGCGACGTACTCGCCGGTGGCAGGGTCTGCCTTGGGGTCGTAACGAAGGATGTCCTTGCCGATCTTCTTGTAGAACCCGGCGCCGGTCTTCTGGCCCAACGTGCCCTTGGCGATCAGCGCGCTGAGCACCGGCGGCGTGCCGTAGCTGCCGTAGAACGGGTCGTTGGACTGCGCGGGGCCGAGGTTGTCCTGCAGTGTCTTGATGACGTGCGCCATCGTGTCCAGCCCGACCACATCAGCGGTGCGGAAGGTGCCGGAGCTGGCGCGGCCGAGCTTCTTGCCGGTCAGGTCGTCGACCACGTCGTAGGTCAACCCGAATTGTTCGGCCTCCTTCATCACTGCCAGCATGCCGGCGATGCCGACGCGGTTGGCGATGAAGTTCGGCGTGTCCTTCGCGCGCACCACACCCTTGCCGAGCGCGGTGGTCACGAAGGCTTCGAGCTGGTCGAGGATGTCGGGCTGCGTGGCAGGCGTCGGGATCAGCTCGACCAGCGCCATGTAGCGCGGCGGGTTGAAGAAATGGATGCCGCAGAACCTGGGCTTGATCGATTCCGGCAGCACTTCCGAAAGCTTCGTGATGCTCAGGCCCGAAGTGTTGCTGGCGACGATCGCGTGCGGCGCGATCGACGGTGCGACCTTCGTGTAGAGGTCCAGCTTCCAGTCCATGCGCTCGGCGATCGCCTCGATGATCAGGTCGCAGTCGCGCAGCTGTTCGAGGTGCTCCTCGTAGTTGGCCTGGACGATCAGCACGGCATCGTCGTTGATGCCCAGTGGCGCCGGCTTGAGCTTTTTCAGGCCCTCAACCGCCTTGGTGACGACGCCATTCTTCAGGCCTTCTTTCGCAGGCAGGTCGAACAGCACCACCGGCACGCGCACATTGGCGAGGTGAGCGGCGATCTGGGCGCCCATGACGCCGGCACCCAGTACGGCGACCTTGCGGACGGTAAATGGTTTCATGGCGACTCCGGGAGGTTGAGGTTCGATTCAGGCGTTGAGCAAATGCCGCGCCGGGCAGGTACTGCAGAACAGCGGTCAGAACAGCGACTCATCCATGGCCATCAGCGGCTTCACACCCGCGCGTGCGCTGCGGATCAGCGCTGCCGTCTCGGGCAGCAGATAGGCGAAGTAGAAGCGCGCGGTGGCCAGCTTGGCCTTGTAGAACGGATCATCGCTGGCCTGGTGATCGAGTGCCACCCGCGCCATCCGCGTCCAGAAGTAAGCGAACACCAGGTGCCCGACCACGCGCAGGTAGTCGACTGCTGCCGCACCGACCTCGTCGGGGTTGGTGAATGCCTTCAGGCCCAGCTCAGTGCTCAGCTTGGTGACCTTCTCGCCCAGGTCGGCGAGTGGGTTGATGAATTCGAGCATCGCCCCATCACCCCCTTCGGCTTCGATGAGCTGCTGTACCAGCAGGACGAGCTTCTTCAGCTTCTTGCCCTTGTCCAGCAGCACCTTGCGCCCGAGCAGGTCGAGCGATTGGATGGTATTGGTGCCCTCGTAGATCATGTTGATCCGCGCATCGCGGACGAATTGCTCCATGCCCCATTCGCGCACATAGCCGTGGCCGCCGAAGACCTGCATGCAGTGCGAGGTCGCGATCCAGGCGTTGTCGGTCAGGAAGGCCTTGACGATCGGCGTCAGCAGCGCGACCAGGTCGGCAGCGTCTTCCTTGACCACCGCGTCGGTCGACGACAGTTCCTGGTCGATCAGCAGTGCGGTGAAGACCGCCAGTGCGCGGCCGCCTTCGGCATAGGCACGCGCGGTCAGCAGCATCCTGCGCACGTCCGGGTGCACGATGATCGGGTCGGCCGGTTTGTCCGGCGCCTTCGCGCCGCTGAGCGCGCGGCTCTGCAGGCGGTCTTTCGCATAGGCCACGGCGTTCTGGTAGGCCACCTCGGTGAGCCCCAGCGACTGCATGCCGACACCGAGCCGCGCGGCGTTCATCATCACAAACATCGCGTTCAGCCCCTTGTGGGGCTCGCCGACGAGCCAGCCGCGGGCACCGTCGAGGTTCATCTGGCAGGTCGCGTTGCCGTGGATGCCCATCTTGTGCTCCAGCGCGCCGCAGGTGATCGCGTTGCGTGCGCCGAGCGATCCATCGGCGTTGACCAGAAACTTCGGCACCACGAACAGCGAGATGCCCTTGCTGCCGGCAGGCGCGTCGGGAAGGCGTGCCAGTACCAGGTGCACGATGTTGGCTGCCAGGTCGTGCTCACCCGCACTGATGAAGATCTTGTTGCCGATGATCAGATAGCTGCCGTCGGCGGACGGGCCCACCGAGGGCTCTGCCTTGGTCCGAAGCAGCCCGAGGTCGGTGCCGCAGTGCGCTTCGGTCAGGCACATCGTGCCGGTCCATTCGCCGCTGGTCAGCTTGGGCAGGTAGGTCTGCCGCTGCTCGGGTGTGCCGTGGGCGTGCAGGCATTCGTAGGCGCCGCGCGTCAGGCCGGGGTACATCGTCCAGGCCTGGTTGGCGCTGTTGAGCATTTCGTACAGACACTGGTTCAGCGTCACCGGCAGGCCCTGGCCGCCATAGGCTGCGTCGCAGCCCAGCGACGGCCAGCCGCCTTCGACGTACTTCGCATACGCAGCCTTGAAGCCGCTGGGCGCGGTGACCTCATGCGTGTCGCGGTTCAGCGTGCAGCCCTCAGCGTCACCGCTCTGGTTCAGCGGCGCGATGACCTCGCTGGCGAACTTGCCGCCTTCTTCGAGCACCGCGTTGAGGGTCTCGACATCGACCTCGGCGTGCGGCGGCAGCGTCTTCAAGGTGTCGGTGACCTTCAGCAGCTCGTGCAGCACGAAGTGCATGTCGCGCAAAGGGGGGGTGTAGTGGGTCATACAGGTTCCTGGTAGCGATCAATCCGGGGCAGCGGACGGCGCAGCCGTGCTCATTGCCGAAGCCGTATTGTCCGACGCACCGACCCCCTGTGCTGGCTGCCGGATGTGGCACGCCCGCTGGGTTTCCTTCGCGGGAGAACACGCATCGCGGCGCGGCATGCGAATATGCGGGTTGTCACGCGGATTGGTTAGGCTGGTGTTTCGGGAGGCTTGATCTTGGAAGTGCTGCAACTCGATGTGTCGGGGCGACCTCAGTCCTGGCTTTCGGCCAAGGAAGCGGCCGTGCTCTACGCCAGCGACGGCGTCGCCTGGACGCTGGGCGATGCGTTCTACGTGCTGCGGGGCGGTGTGCAGCGGCGCACCGGGCTGCAGTCGCGCATCGAGGTACATCCGATCATCGCGGTGCGCGGTGCCGTTCCGAGCCGCGCCTGGCGGCAGAGCCCCGCGCTGTCGAACCCCAAGCTGTTCGTGCGCGACCGACACGTGTGCGCCTACTGCGGCGGGCATTTCCATGCCGATGACCTGACGCGTGAGCACATCATCCCGACCTCGCGCGGCGGCCACGACACCTGGATGAATTGCATCACCGCGTGCCGAACCTGCAACGGCAACAAGGGCAACCGCCTGCCCGAAGAGGCCCGGATGACCTTGCTGTACCTCCCTTATGTGCCCAGCCTGCACGAAGACATGATCCTGCGCGGCCGCCGAATCCTGGCCGACCAAATGGAATTTCTGCTGGCCAGCGTGCCACGGCACAGCCGACTGCGCGCTTGAAGGCGGCCGGCGTCGGCCTGAGTGCCACGCTGCAACATGTCTTTACGTTCTGACGGAGGAACATCGCGCCCAGACCGGCGTCCAATGTCGAAATGTGCGTCAACCCAGGTGTGACGCAGGACGTTGGTTGTCATATCGAACACGGAACTCAGGGGCCACCGCCATGAAGAAAATCATCGCTGCTTTCACCATCCTCGGCGTGCTTGCCGGCTGCTCGACCACCAGCCCTGACGTGATCCAGCGCGGCGATGCGCAACGACTGTCGCAGGTGCAGGATGCGACCGTGCTGTCGGTGCGATCCGTCACCGTCGATGGCAGTCAAAGTGGCATTGGCGGCGTGACCGGTGCGGTGGTGGGTGGCGTGGCCGGTTCGCAGGTCGGCGGACACACCGCTGGCGCCGTGGTCGGCGTGCTCGGCGCCGTGGCCGGAGCCCTGGTGGGCAATGCCGTCGAACGCAAAGCCAGCAGCGAAGACGCCATCGAGATATTGATCCAACTGCGCAACGGCGAGCGACGCGCCATCGTGCAGGCCAAAGGCAATGAAACCCTGGCCACCGGGGACCCTGTCATCCTGGTCACCACCGGTGGCAAGACCCGGGTGACACGGGCGCCAGCGGTGACGTCGATTCCGTCGCGGAGCTGAGGTTCGGCGGCGGCCAACAATGTGGGAGCTCGTCGTCGGCGGTGACAGTAGGGGAGTAGAGGTTCGGATCTACCTCTAAGATTTCGCTGACTCAATGCCGAGCTTCACCGGCGATCCCCAGGCGATCATCAAGTCGTCCACATAGTCGGCAGTCGTCCTCGGCGGCAGACAGTTATCTGAAAGTCGTTCCAGCAAGCCGGGCTCGTGCGCTAGCCGCGCCAGGGCTTGCGTCAGTGCGCCGACGATTCCATGTTCGAAGAGCAGGCCGTTGACTTCATGGGTAATTAACTCGGAAAGCCCGGGCAGATCCGAAGCGATGACGGGCTTTCTTGCCGCAGCTGCAGCATGGAGTACGAGCGGTGTGTTTTCGTACCAAAGGGAAGGCACCACCAAGACATCCAGCCCGGCCAGTACAGCGCCGATTTGCGAGTTCGGAAAGGTTCCTTTGAACTCGACGGGATTTGCGGTTCCTGCCAGCGACTGAAGCTGCATCGCATAGCCCGGAAAATCCAACAAGTTGCCATACAGGTGTAGAGATGCGGTATTTGGCGGCAACGCATTGAATGCCTCAATCAGCACATGGCAGCCTTTGTGCGGCGCAAGCGTTCCTATAAAGCCGATACGCAGCTTGGAGGCAGGCCTGCCGGCTTGGTTGCATTGGTACGGCGTAAATTCGACACCATATCCAGCTTGGATGACACGGTCAGGGTCTACACCATGCCGCACCAGCGTTTCGGTCATCAGCTGGGTTGGTGACACGATGCGCCTAAGTCGATTCAAGCGCTCAACATTCGTGAGTAGTCGGCGATTAACAGCACGCACCTCGTTGCTATACGGATAGCGCAGTTTGGGGAAACGAGCGGATGCATAGGCGACGAGATCAACACTGGCCGTCGGCAGATAGCCGATCAGCTTCGACGTGACACCACTTTTCATAGTTGAGGCAAGATGCTTGATGCAGTTGCCGGCATGGTTGCTTGGCCCGTTGCACATACTGCCGTCTTCCATGCGCAGTTGGGCCGTGTTGCAGACGACCCAGAAATCAGTAGGTGTCAGGCAGGCAGGCAGGCCACGGTTGATGCATTCGTCGATCAAGCTAGATCCTAGGCGACTGAGGTGGAAGAAGTGAACGATATCCGGCGCATAGTCGTCAGCAATCTGGCCAAAGTACCTCGCTGCGAGCGCATTATCGAAATTGAGCGCCATCAGTGACTGCTCACCGCCCATGGGAACGTATGCGTGCTGAAAACGGTAGACCAGAAAGCCCTCGAATGTGTATTCGTCGAAGCGTTCATCCTCACGCAGGTCAGCGCTGCCGGGAAAGCCTGTCAGTATCCGGACTTCATGACCGCGTCGCCGTAGCTCGCGGGCTACGGATGCCGTCAACACCTCGGTTCCGGCGGAATACGCAGGCAGGAACTGGTGGGTGGTCAGCAAAATCTTCATGAAGTGATACCCGCGCAGCCATGAAACGTCATCGGTTCATCTGCATTCGCATCCATTGGGCTGTACGGGCAATGCCGTCGCGCAACGAGGCCCTGGGTTCCCAGCCAAGTTCGCGGCGCGCGAGCGCATTGCTAAGCACGCTGACAGGAACGTCGAACGCCCGACCGGGCAGGTAGTGCCGTTCAATCGATCTGCCCAGCGTCTCCTCAAGCACCGCAACGAGTTGGTTGAGTGTGGTGCCTACGCCCGAACTGATGTTGAACACGCTGGACTGGCCATCATGTCGAACTGCGCGTGCAAAGGCGTCAGCCACGTCGCTGATGTGTAGGTAGTCCCGTGTAGCGCTGCCGTCGCCCCAGATCTCGATGGGTTGACCCAACAAGGCGCGGTGCAAAAAGACGCCCACCGCACCTTGCGCCGTTTCCACGCGCTGGCGTTCGCCATACGGGTTGGCCACGCGCAGAATGTTGGCCTTGATGCCGTGCATGCCCTCGAACATCAGCAGGTACTTCTCGATTGCGAGCTTGGTGATGCCGTAGGACACGACCGGGTTGGTCGGGTGCTGCTCGTCGATCGGCATGTATTGCGGGCTCCCGTACACCGTGCCACCGGAAGAGATGAACACGATTCTGCGCACCTGCTTCGCCACCATCAGGTTGAGCAGTTGCAAGGTGCTTACCAAGTTGCTCTGCACGTCGTAGACCATGTCGTCGTTCGAGGATTTCGGCAGCGTAGAGGACACAAGATGGAGCACCACGTCCATTCCATCTATGGCGGCGCCGACATCATGCGTGCTCAGCATGTCGCCTGTTATCCATTCCACGTGCTCGTTCGAAGTGAATGCGCGGTAAGGCAGCACGCGCGGGCGCTCAAAGATTCGCAACGTGTGACCGTCATGCAGCAAACGGTCTGCAATCGCCGAGCCGATGAAGCCTCCGCCCCCGAACACCACGCATTTCACGGTGTACTGTCCTTCTTCTGTGAATTCTGGTCTGCTGTCAACGTAGCGCCGTCTGCAAGATTGCGCCATCCGGCCAGGAGATCGCCGGTCATGACCATACCGAGCGCACCCATGCATGCAAACAACGGGATGGTCGGCAGCAGATACCTGGCTGGCACACCGCTCCACGACGTGGCATCAACGATGCCAAGCAGCAAGGCGCGGGCGAGGATCTCGGTGCCCAAGGTCAGCACGATTGGGCACTCCGCAATCCGCACGCGCCGACGTACGACAGCCGGTGTGAGCGAGAGTGCCACGACCAGCCAGACCACCGCGCCCGCCTAGCGATAGAGCGCGCAAAGCTTCGTGAGCCAGTCGACATGGGTCGGTTGTCTGTCGGACGTGATTGAGTTGATCGTGCGCGGCGGAAATGACCTAGTTCGTGCCGGCCGGGACGATCTGGGATGGAAAGAAAAGTGAAATGACGACCACGAAAATCCATAACTGTCATGTCGTGTCTACATGGCGCTGGAACAAAGAATTACCCAACCGCATTTGGTATCCATAACTCTCGTCCAAATGCACTTGGCGCATCCTGCAAATGCGCTCTTTGAAATTCACGATGGCTTTCTGGGGGTGAGCACAACGATATCTTGAAAATCATGCAAGGCACCGACGCGGTAATCGAGCACCTCGAACCAGCGAGACCAGTGATTGCGCAGATAGGTCTCGGGGATAAAGGTAATACCGTACTCGAACGGATCCGAGATCGCCTTGTTCGACAGCGCCTTCTTCAAAACCGACTGCCCGACGGTGGTCAGGTGCCCTTGCTGCAGGATGAAGGAATGGTGCCCTGCCTCGAATTGCGCCCGCGCTGCCTCGAACAGGTCGTCGCGCATGTCCAGCATGGCGCGTATCGGTGGTTCAGTCAGTGCGCGATCCATCGCGCGTCGGCCGTGCACAGTGAGAAATAGCCGTCCGCCAGGCTGGCACACCCGGGCGAGTTCTTGCAGGAATTGGTCCTGGTTTGCTTCGTTCAGGTGGGTGAAGATGGAGATCGAAATCACTGCCTCAAATTCGTTGTCGGCGAAAGGAATGGGTGGTTGCACGGATGACAGCTTGGTTTGCATGAAGTTGAGTGCGCTGCGGCACCAGTCGATATGGCGCCGGTCAATGTCGAGACCTGCGATGCGGCCCGGGTGGCCCTTGAACATGCGCGCCAGACGGCCGCAGCCGCAGCCGAAGTCGAGGATGCTGGAGAACTGGCTCATGGGCTTGTGGGCCGCCTCGGACAAGGCAATCCAGAAATCTGCGCCATGACTTGCAAAGTCCGATTCGCTGGTCAGGCCGGTGGTGTTCTGCATCAGCGCCCGCGGTGGAAAGGGGCTGACATAGCGCCGAAGTTCAGGGTCGGCGAAGGCGCCGACGCGGTTCAGGTGAGCCCAATCTTGAACTGGCAACTGGCACCCCAGGGTGTAGTCCGGCATGGTCATCGTCGTCATCGCTTCAGTGTTCATAGATTTCGAAAGTGTCCAGTGCCATGCGTTCGGTGCTGCGGTCGTAAGCAGTCGTGCGCGCAAGTGCTGCCAATGTCTGCGGCGAAGCCACGAACGCCTTGAGTTTCGCGGACAGATCTTGAAGGTTGCCGCGCTGGAACGCGTCGCCATTCACGCCTGGTACCAAAAACTCCGTCATGCCTGCCACGTCGGCGACCAGCACGGGTGTGTGGGTCGCGAGCGCATTGAGCAGCACGAGTGGGCTGTTTTCGTACCACCGTGACGGGATGACAAGCAGATCCATGCCGGCCAAGATCTCAGCCATGCGCTCGGAGGGAAATGTTCCTAAGAATTGCACATCCAGGCCTTGCGCCAGCTTAAACAGGGACGCCATGTAGGCGAGGTCCTGGTCCTTGGGCCCATGAATGCGTAGAGTTGCAGTTCCTGGACGCAGCGCTCGGAAGGCATCGATCAGCAGGTCAGTGCCCTTGTGCGGTGCGATCTGGCCGATGAAGCCGATCACTGGGATGTGCCCAGCCGCGCGATGTGGCTTTGGCATGCGGTCAATGTCAACGCCAAAATGGATGTTGTGCAGTGGCACACCGATGCCGTTGCTGCGGTAGGCGTTGCCGAGAAAAGCCGTCGGCGCCACTGCCGCCTTGTAGCTCGTGTTGTACAGGCTGCCCAGGATATCGGGGCGGCGCGTGATGTCCTGAATCAGGCCATCGAGCGCCCCGCCACGCAGGCCGGGAAGGCGGCGCGCCAGATTGGCGCCCATGGCCACGAGCCGTGGCGTTGCCGGTGACATAGCCCAGCGCATCCAGTGCGTCGCGTGCGGGCTGGGTGCTGCGTCCTTCAAGTGGCAAGCCACGCAATTCACGCGCGACGGTGAAGGCCCGGCGCACAAGCCACCGTCGGCGGCTTCGAGCTTGTTGTTGAGGCAAAAGCCGAAGAAGTCAGTGAATGTGGCGTAGGTCGGAATGCCGAGCTGCCCGGTCACCTCCAGCAAGACTGCGGTGTGGTTAATGAGGTGGGTCACGTGTACCAGGTCGGGCCGCAGCGCGCGCAATTCCTTCTCCAGCACGCCGCGCATGTCAGGCTGGTAATAGGTTTCTTTCACGCGGCTGTGCGGAAGCCGGTTTTTGTCGATGGCAATGACCGGGATGCCCGCATGGGTATAACGCGAGATGAGTTCTGGCGCACGCGCTTCGCCCTGGAAGATCGCCGTTACCACGGTCACGTCATGGCCCATGGCCCGGTAATGCCGGGCAAGGTCGAGCGTGTATGTTTCCGTGCCGTAGAAATGGTCGGGAAAGAAGCAATGGACGAAGAAGACAATCTTCATGCGGAGGCCTCCGCCTCCGCCTGCGCGTGCTTCAATTCGTGATACAGGGTGGCATAGGAGGCGATCATTGCCGGCAAGGAGAAGTGCGCCTGGGCACGAGCCCGTTGTGCGTCGCCGATCTGCTGGCGCAGGGCGGGCGAATCGAGCAGGCGCACTGCGATGTCTGCAAGATGGTTGGCATCTGCGGGTGGCGCCACCAGTTCGGGGTCACCAACGATTTCGCGGATGGCGCCGATGTCGTAGCCGATCACCGGCGCACGCATGTTCATGGCAAATGGGCTGACTTGCCCGAAGCTTTCCTTCCAGACCGGGGCCACGAACAGCGACATCCTGCGGTACTGGGCTGGCAGCGCTTCGTAAGCGACATAGCCGGTGAACTCGAAGTTCATCGTCAAACCGGCCCGCGCGACGGCGTCTTGAAACGGCACCAGCAGACTGCCACCGCCAACGATCAGTACCCGGGTGCGCGGGCGCTTTTGCACGATACGGATGAAAGGCTCGATGGCGTGCTTGTTGAGCTTGTCGGGTTCCAGGCGGTAGACCATGCCGACACAGTCATCGGGGCGCGGGTCCAGTGCGGAAGCAGTGAAGTGCGAGAAATCTGAACCAGGGTAGACAGTGAGATGGTGAGGTTCGCTACGCCCGAACGTGTGCCGGACGTAGTCGCTAACGTAGACATAGCGCTTGATTGCCGGAGACATGTAGGGCGCGACCGGCGTGTTCACGTTCTCGATCATGGGGATGCCGAGACGCTCTGCGGCGGCCACGGCTTTTGCATACCAGGGCTCGTCGCAGCCGCCCCAGTAATGGAGATGGATGAAGGCGGGGCGAACGCGCTGAAAGTGCTCGACGAAAACGACATCGTCCTCGGGATGGCGGTACTCAGTGATCTGCAACCCGGTGTACGCGGGCGGGTCCGGAATGAAACTGGTCACGACTGATTGCTCGAACTGGCTACCCAGATGCTCCATCAGGTCGATGACCAGCCGCGATGACCCGCCGGTCATGAAATTGGCGATGACATGAACGACTACCGGGCGTTGCGCAGCCATGCTCTTCGGCTGACGCACGGCGTACGCGCTCGAGGGCTGCCCGGTAGGTGAACCCGCACCGCCCGAGGCAAGGAAGCGTTGCTTGAGCGCGTGCACGAGCGGCCCGGCCCAGCGTTTGACAACGGCAGGCGTTGCCAGCGCGCCAAGCAGGTAGAAAACGCGAACGTAATTTCGCGGCTTGGTGGTTATCGCATGCCGCAAGCGGAACCATTTGGTTTGGCGCAGCAAACTTAGGTCGGATTCGAGTTGCCGACAAGCCGATACTTGTTCGCCCAGAGCCGTGGCGAGTCGTTTAAGTGCCTCATCGCGTGCGGCCAGTGTGTCGCGGCTGGCGCGTAAATCATCTTCCCTGGCAGCGATCTCAGCTACCAACTTGGCGGTCGCAGCATCCCTGGCCGCCAGAGCAGTACCCGTGCGTTCTAAGTCCGCCAAGTGCGAGGCAACTTCCTTTTGCAAGGCTTCGAGTTCGCGTCCATGCGCGCTCAATTGAACTGCATTGGCGTGTGAAAATTCTTCGTCAATTGCGCGCTGTTTCGCCAAGACAGCTTCGTTGCGGCGGATTTCATTCTGGACTTGCTCGCCGAGCTGGTAGGCCTCGAAGCGCGCGGCATTCAGCGCCTTCTCGCGGGCGAGGTAGTCCGAGATGAAATCCGATTCTTCATCAAAGAAGACCATTTGGCCCGGTGAGGCAACCACCCTGCGCGAGCACAAAGCGATGAAGGCGGCCGGCTCGCTTCTGCGGCCCCCGTCCTTCAACGACTGGGGTATCAGGTCGCTATTGCGGCCGATCTGTGTGACGCTGATCGCGTTGCAGACGCGCTGCTCAAACATCGTCACATGCGGGAAATGAGGGCTCAGCAAGGCGTGGAATTCGTCGCGCGTCATTTCGCGCAGGTGAAACGGATTGGCGTCGTAATGCCGGGTGACTTCGGGGTTGGGTGTGGAAATCAGCAGCAACCCGTCATCCGTGAGCAACCGGGCAATGCTGGCGATCACCGCCTTCTGCGTGGCGAAATCGACATGCTCGATCACTTCGAAGCAGGTGACAAGGTCAAAGCCGGCTTGAGGCAGGCTGGCGCCCAAGTCGTTGCGGCGAACAAACTGGAGCCCCGGGCGCATGTGGGTATGGCTCGCCCATTCAACTGCGCCAGCATCGATGTCCAGGCCGGTCACGCTGCTGGCCACGCCCGCCAGCAGGGCCGACCCATAGCCAGTGCCGCAGCCGAAATCGAGCACCTTCTTGCCTTCGGCCAGCGGCCGGGCAATGGCGTAGCGCGGCATGTGCTCGTATTCGGCGAGCCTGGACCACGTGCCGGGTACGTAGCGCTCCTGCATGAAAGCGGCAAAGTCACTGCCGGAGGCCACCGCCTGCAAGCCCTCGAAATCGCGCCAGGGGGCTTGTGCCTCTGCCTGCGCCGACACCGGGTGCATGCCTTCGACCCGAACAGCGGTGAAGCGCAGGCGATCGAGCAAGATGGTCAAGGCATGGGCCGTGAACAGTACAAGGTGCGAGGGCGGATGCCGATACTTCCATTGTCCGGGGTCCTGGGTGGCCGCGGCACACCCCGCATTCGGGGTCGTGATCACGACCTGCGTGTGAGGCTGGATCGCGCCGATCGCAAAGAGCTTATAGAACAG
>JANXTP010000180.1 GCA_025352345.1 Burkholderiales bacterium
ACGACCGAGCGGTCCTCGTCGGTCAAGTGCAAATCCGTCTGGCGCATGACAACACCTCCGAGCATCGATGGGCGATGATGGGAGTGTATGCATGTTCCGTTACTTGCATGTCAACGTACTAGGAGGACTTGCTCACGACCACCCAGATCGTCGCCGCCGTGGCGCCCACCGACAACGCCAGCGACCATGAGATCGCCATCGCTCGGTTGAAGCACATGTGCAGCGAGTAGTCCAGGTCGTCTTCTGCGGTCTGGAAGGACTCGGGCGAGCCCCATTTCACATGCATCAGCAGCAGAAGCAGCAATGCGGCCAGCAATGACAGCACCGCCGACAGCTTCCCCGCGAACGTCGACGTGTCCGCGACCTGCAGACCCGCGAACACGATCGAATTGAAGGCCAGCAAGCCGCTGGCTTTCGAGATCTGCCGGTCGATCACCTGGTTGACGTAACTGAACGCCAACTCGGCGTCACCCTTGTAGCGACTGAGGATGGCCGCCTTGAAGGCCTCGCGATCGGACGCCCACCAGGGCGATCCCATCCAGTAGGACTTGGGAGAGGGTTCGGATGTGCTCATTTCGCGACGCGTCAGGCTTTATCGGTGCAGGGAATCGTGTGACGGCACTTCGGGTACGCACTGCAGCCATAGAACTTGGAGCCGGCGGCTGCTCCAGATCGGGATGTGCGCATCACGAGCGGACTGGCGCACTTCGGGCAGGTCGTCGTGCTTGAGTGGCGAGTTTGGAGCGATTCAAGGTGAAGCCTGCGCGTGGCCCACGTCTTCGGGAGCGCGTCCGACCGAAGGGCCTCCGCGATGGCAGTGACCTCATCGTCGGAAAACAGCGGTGCGGTGAAGCGCTTGATGTATGTCGTGTAACCAGTGGACATCACATTGGAAGGCATCTCGGTCTTGAACTCGCACTCACCCCAGAACATGACCACTGAATGCAGTTTCTCTTCGTCGACATCCAGGAACTCGGCGATCGCCTTGACATGACGGTAGTTCTGATAGAGCGGGTTCTGCATCCGGAATTTCCGGCCTGGCTTGACGATGGACCACTGAGGCGCCTTGGCGTCGCCAAAGATCCAGCCGTCGATATTCTTGGCTTCGATGACGAAAATGCCAAATTTCGAAACGACCACGTGGTCAATTTGAGTGGTGCCGTTTGATGTCGGCAAGGTGACGTTGTTCAGTGAAATGTAGATCGACTTGTCGAGGAAGGCCCAATGTGCCACCGCGCCCATGGCTTCGCCTGCCCATCCTTTGATGAAGTTCGACAGCGACATCAATTTTCCAATTCATTCAACCTAGAGATGGATCATCGCCGACCTCAAATCAGCCACTCAAACCCAGATCGCGCTCCACCTCGTCCAACGAGAAAACGCGCTCTTCACCGTTCCGGATTCGCTCCATCGCCGCGACGGCAAGGTGCCAGTCGTCCAAGTCCTCCGAAGGGGGCTCGACGCTCACTTCCGGTGGCGGGTGGCGGGGTTGTTCAGGCGCCATGACCGAGTCCGCCCGTCACCTTCGACACCAGCGGGAAAGCCGATGGATGACGAATCGATTCGACCAAAACATCTGCGTCAAGCTGCGGCCAGTGCAGATGATTAGGCGAGGGCCAGCGCACATCTGAGAGCTGATCTATGGTGGCCTGCCTGAACCATGGGAAGTGCTCGAAGGGCACCAGCAACTCCTCGGCACCCAGCAGCAGCCAGAAGCCGTGCTTGGAGACGTGGGTGACTTCAGGGGCCGAAGTGACGATTCCAGGCATCTTGAATCTCCTCGATGTGTCTCTCGACGGCGTTTTGCGCCTCACGCAGTTGGCGGCTGGACAAGCTTGTGTAGGCAGCCAGTGTGACATCGGGGGTCAGCCAGAACTTGGCCTCACCGTCGGGATGCTCGACATGGACATGGATTCGCGTTTCTTCTCGGGAGAAGAAGAACATGCGGAACGGGCCATCGCGTACCACTGTGGGAGCCATTGGCGAACTTTACCGAAGAGGTTTCTCTCTACTCACCCAAACACCTCATCCCCCCGCAGATACCGCCACTGTCCGACCGGCAGATCGCCCAGCATCACGCTGCCGATGCGCACGCGTTTGAGGCCCAGAACTTTCAGGCCGACGGCTTCACACATGCGGCGGATCTGGCGTTTCTTGCCTTCTTGCAGCACGAAGCGCAGCTGGTCGTCGTTCTGCCATTCGACGATGGCCGGCTTCAGTGCTTCGCCGTCGAGTTCAAGGCCGTGGCACAGCCGCTCCAGATCGTCGGGTGACAGCTCGCTCGATGCCGGTCCTTCCCCCAGCGGCCCTGCCACGCGCACCAGGTATTCCTTCTCGATCTCGCTGTCTTCACCGATCAACTGCTTGGCGATGCGACCGTCTTGCGTCAGCACCAGCAGGCCGATCGAATCGATGTCGAGCCGGCCGGCCGGCACCAGGCTGCGCAGGTGTTCGCGCAAAAAGCGCGTGCCCGACTGGTCGCCGTTCCACTGGTTCTCGGGCTTGACCAGCACCACCGCCGGTTCGTAGCCGTCTTCGGCCTGCCCGCTGACGTAGCCGATCGGCTTGTTGATGATGACCGTGACCCGCTGCGCCTGCTGGAACTTGGCGCGCGCGTCGATGGTGATGCGCTGATCGGGCAGCACGCGCGAGCCGAGCTCCTTGACCACATCGCCATCCACGCGCACCCAGCCTTTTTCGATCCATTCATCGGCTTCACGGCGCGAAGCCAGACCCAGTTCGCTCATGCGCTTGGACAGGCGCAAGCTGCCGGGCGCGGTGTCGGTTTGATGAGGGAAGGGGCCGCGATCGTCGTCGTCATCGTCACGAACAGGCCGCGCCACCTGGCGACGCTTTGGTTCGGTCGGGCGCTGCGGGGGGCGTTCCGGTGATCGCTCGGCTGACCTTTCCACGGGCCGCGCGGGCGGGCTGACCGGAAAACGTGGCCTGGCAATGATCGGCGGGCGATCGGGTTGGCCATCCCGTGGATCGCGTTGCTGTGGTTCGCGCGGGGCCTCGCGATGGCGCGTGCTCGGTCGCGGTGGCGGGCTGTCGCGCCGATCTTGTCGCGGGTCGTGGCGCTGATCCTGCCTTGCATCGCGCCGAGGCTCGGTCAAGCCTTCGGCCGGCCGCGTCGAGCGGCTGGGTGGCGGTGAGCGGCGAGGGTCGGAACCGGGGGCGGTGTGTGATTGAAATGGTGCCCGTGCGGGCGGGCGAGATGCATCGCGGGGCGGCGAGTCGAACGGTGTGCGTGATGGGGGGCGCGACGGTGGGTTCGATCGCGTGTCCTTCGGCCGATCGAACGACCGTTCGTTCGAGCGATCAGCGGGCCGCTCCCTCGGCGGCAGCACATCGCGCCGCGCGCGGTCGGCCTGTGCCTCGGCCAGCGTCGGGCGTCGGCGCACGCCCATGCCGGCGCCGCGCACCGGGGCGCGCTCGGGGCGCACGGCGGCGCCGGCCGTGTTCTTCGGTTTGATCTTCAGCGTGGCCATGCGGGTCCAGTCGGTGTGCAATGTGTGCAGTGAGAAAGAAGGGCGCCTCTCGGCGTTGATTTGTCCAGCGGAGTCAGCGACCGCGCCAGAACAGCGCGTCGAGTTCGCGCCGGGTGATCTGCCGCCAGGTGGGGCGGCCGTGGTTGCA
>JANXTP010000186.1 GCA_025352345.1 Burkholderiales bacterium
GCAGGCGCTGGCCGAACTGGGCGTGAAGCTGGCGATCGACGACTTCGGCACGGGCTATTCGAGCCTGGCCTACCTGAAGCGCTTTCCGATCGGGCGGCTGAAGATCGACCGCAGCTTCATCCAGGGGCTGCCCGGCGATGAAAGCGACGCCGGCATCGTGCGTGCGATCGCCAACATGGCGCGCGCGCTGCGGCTGGAGCTGATTGCCGAAGGCGTGGAGAGCGAGGCCCAGCGGCAGTTCATGCTGCAGGTCGGCTGTGAACAGTACCAGGGCTTCTTGACCGCGCCGGCCATCGACGTGGTGTCGTTCGAGACGATGCTCGACCAGCGCCGCTCGGCTGCCTCCCTGCTGCCGCTGGCCCCCGAGGCGACCCCGCCGGCCTGAGCCCACGCACAATCTGTCGCTGACCGCTGATTCCAGCGTGGGTCGGGGGCACGATGATCTACAAATTCAAATCCAAGGCGGCGGGCGACGTCATCATGCTGGCGCCGCAGGGCGACCAGATCCTCCGCATTGTCGGCAAGGTGCCCGCTGTCCAGGGCATCTTCGAGGTGGCCGACATGCCAGCCGCGATCACCGCGATTGAGCAGGCGGTGGCGGCTGAGGAGGCATCAGGTCAGCAGGGCGACGCCGCGGCAGACCGCCAAACCGCGTCGGCCGACCGCATCGGCCTGCGGCAACGCGCCTGGCCGCTGGTCGAAATGCTCAAGCGCTGCCAAGCCGAAGGCGCGGTCATCGTCTGGGGCGTCTGAAGCGATGCCGCCGGTGACCCGCATCGTCGCGATCCGTCACGGCGAAACCGCCTGGAACGTCGACACCCGCCTCCAGGGTCACCTCGACATCCCGCTCAACGCGACCGGCCGCTGGCAGGCGGAGCGCACCGCCGGTGCGCTGGTCGAGGAAGGTATCTCTGCGATCTATTCCAGCGACCTGCTGCGGGCTTTGCAGACGGCCGAAGCGTTGGGTGCAGCGATTGCACTGCCCGTGGCCACCGACACCCGGCTGCGCGAGCGTGCCTTCGGCGTCTTCGAGGCGCACACCTTTGCCGAGATCGAGGCGCGCTGGCCGGCCGAGGCCCGCTGCTGGACGCAGCGCGAACCGGACTTCGCGCCCGAAGGTGGCGAGTCGCTGCGCGAGGCCTACGCCCGCTGCATCGACGCGGTGCACGCGCTGGCCGATGCCCATGCCGGGCAGACCATTGCGCTGGTTGCCCACGGCGGCGTGATGGACTGCCTGTACCGCGCCGCCACCCGGCAGGGTCTGCAGACCAAGCGTTCCTGGCCGCTGGGCAATGCCAGCATCAACCGGCTGCTGCACACCGGCAACGGGCTCACGCTGGTCGGCTGGAGCGACACGCGTCATCTCGACGCCGTGGCGCTGGACGAGGCGGCGGATGCCGCTGACGCGCTGCCGCCCTGATCGGTCTGGCCGGCCTCACTCGCCGAACAGGTCGGCGGCGGCGCTGTTCTTCGGCGGGGTCACGCCCAGGTGCTTGAACGCAGCCAGTGTGGCGATGCGCCCGCGCGGCGTGCGCTGCAGATAGCCCTGCTGGATCAGGTAAGGCTCGATCACGTCCTCGATCGTGTCGCGTTCCTCGCCGATGGCCGCGGCCACGTTGTCGAGGCCGACCGGGCCGCCGTCGAAGCGGTGGATCACCGCTTCGAGCAGCTTGCGGTCCATCACGTCGAGGCCATGCGGGTCGACGTCGAGCATCTTCAAGGCCAGATCGGCCAGTGCCTTCGTGATGCGGCCATCGCCCTTCACATCGGCATAGTCGCGCACCCGGCGCAGCAACCGGTTCGCGATGCGCGGCGTGCCGCGTGAGCGGCGGGCAATCTCGTAAGCGCCTTCGGCGTCGGTGGGTACGTTCAGCAGGCCGGCCGAGCGGTTGACGATGCGCGCGAGTTCTTCCGGCGTGTAGAACTCCAGCCGCGCCACGATGCCGAAACGGTCGCGCAGCGGGTTGGTCAGCATGCCGGCGCGGGTGGTGGCGCCGACCAGCGTGAAGGGCTGCAGGTCGAGCTTGATCGAGCGTGCGGCCGGGCCCTCGCCGATCATGATGTCGATCTGGTAGTCCTCCAGCGCCGGGTAGAGGATTTCCTCGACGACCGGGCTCAGCCGGTGGATCTCGTCGATGAACAGCACGTCGTTGCGTTCGAGGTTGGTCAGGATCGCGGCCAGGTCCTTCGGCTTTTCCAGCACCGGGCCAGAGGTCTGGCGCAGGTTCACGCCGAGCTCGTTGGCAATGATGTGCGACAGCGTGGTTTTGCCCAGGCCAGGCGGGCCGAACAGCAGCACGTGGTCCATCGCCTCTCTGCGCATCTTGGCCGCGCCGATGAAGATGGCCAGCTGCTCACGCGCCTTCGCCTGCCCGACGTACTCGGCCAGGCCCTTGGGCCGCAACGCGCGCTCGATCGCGTCTTCGTTCGGCGAAGCGCTGGCCGCGCTGACCACGCGATGCGGCTCGAAATCGTCGGTCTGGATGCTCATGCCGCATTATCGACACCGGTTCGCGCGGGCCTGCTGATGGCATCACCTACACACGCGCCGTGAATTTTTTCAGGCACTGCCTCCGCTGGCTGTTGCACATCGCGTTGATCGCGATGGTCGGCTTGGCCTTGGCGCCAACGCTGTCACGGGTAATGCTGCCGTCCACCGGCAGCGGGCCGTGGTCGGAAATCTGCTCGACCGCGGGTGCCCGTTGGCTGGTGCAGGCTCCTGCGTCTTCCGCCACAACCGAACCGGCTGTGCCCAGCCCGTCCCGCTCGGCGCACATGGAGCACTGCCTGCTGTGCTCGCACCTCACCCCGGTCCCGGGTCTGCCGCCGTCGCAGCCCGCTCTCGCGCCCTTGGCCGGGGGCGCGGATCACCTGCCGGCGCTGTACAGCCAGGCGTCGCGCCCTCTGTACGCATGGGCGCCGGTCCAGGCGCGTGCACCCCCCGTCCTCTGAACGCCATGATCGACCGCGTCCGGTAGCCGAAACGTCGGCACCGCATGCGGCCCTGGCTGCTCGACCTGTGTGTCGATCGGCCGTGTTCGACACCCCGTTTCAGGAGGTCGCGTTGCGACATGCCGAAGCGTGGCGCGCTCACGATGGGCGTCGCCAGATCGGCTCGGCAGCCACCACCTACGCGGGTCGTGATGCATCGACGTTTTCGCCGAAGGCCGCGATCCTGTTCGACGCCAGCGACGCCTGGACGCTGAAGGCCTCGATTGGCCGTGCGGTGCGGACCACGGTTTTCCTGGAGCGCAGCCACGACGCGCTTTACTCGCAGACCAACGCGGGCGGCACGCAGGTGAGCAACGTCGGTCGCATCGACACCCAAGGCGTCGAGATGGCCCTGCAGCTGGACCGGCTCTTCGTGCCCGGCCTGGAGCTCAGCAGCAGCCTCACTTATGCCGACTCGGAGATCCGGAAAAACAAGGGCTACCCCGACACCGTCGGCAAGCGCCAGCCCCGCGTGCCAGCCTGGCGGGGCACGCTGCTGGCGAACTACGGCTTCGACGGGCACTGGAGCGGCGCCAATGGGGCCCGCTTCAGCGGCAAGCAGTACGGACAGCTGAACAACAGCGACATCAACGGATACTCGTACCAGGGCTTCTCGCGCTACTTCGTCACTGATGTGCGGGTCCAGTACCGCATCGACCGGCAGTGGCAGGCAAGCCTCGGCCTCGACAACCTGAACAATCACCAGTACTGGGCCTTCCACCCGTACCCCCAGCGCACCGTGCATGCGGAATTGCGCTTCGATTACTGACCGGTCAACCTCATTCCATGGAAGCCATCATGAACAGTCTCTGCATGCCGCGCGTGGTCGCCGGCGCTGTCCTCGTCCTCGCGGCGCTCAGCGCTGCGGCCCACAGTTTCACGCTGGGCGAGATCGACATCGGCCACCCGTATGCACGCCCGACCCGCGAGGGCCAGCGGGTCAGCGGGGGGTACTTGAAGCTCACCAACAAAGGGCCAGCCGATCGCCTGCTGTCGGCCCGCTCGCCGGCCGCCGACGCCACGGAGATCCATTCGATGACGATGGACGGCAACGTGATGAAGATGCGCCAGGTCGACGCCATCGAGATCGCGAGTGGTCAAACCGTGGAGCTGAAGCCCGGTGGTTATCACCTGATGCTGATGGGTCTGAAGGCGCCGCTGAAGGCCGGCGACAAGGTTCCGCTGACCTTGAAGTTCGAGAAGGCGGGCGAGGTGGTGGTGACGGTCAACGTCGAAGAGCCGAAACCGCAACCCGACGCTGCGCCCGAGCACAAGCACTGAGCCCAGGCAGCACCCGCGTCAAGCCAGTGATTTCAGCGCCAGCTTGATGCCATCGCTGACGCTGGCATCGGGCGGCAGATGCTTCAGCGCCGCCGCAGCTTCGCGGTCGCTGTAGCCGAGGGCGATCAAGGCCTGCAGGATGTCGGCCTGCGCATCGCTGGCAATGGTTGCTGGCGCACTGATCGCGTCGGCGAGCTTGCCCTTGAGTTCGAGCAGCAGCCGCTCGGCGGTTTTCTTGCCGATGCCCGGCACCTTCACCAGCCTTCCGGTTTCCTGTCGCGCCACCGCCTGCGCCAGCTCGGTCACGCTCAAGCCCGACAGCAGCGACAGCGCCATCCGCGGCCCGACGCCGGTGATCTTGATCAGCAGCCGAAAGGTCTGTCGCTCGTCGTGGGTCAGGAAGCCGAACAGGATCTGTGCGTCTTCGCGGACGATGAAGTGCGTCAGCAGCGTGACGCGTTCGCCGAGCGCGGGCAGGTTGTAGAAGCTGCTCATCGGCACGTCGACTTCGTAGCCGACGCCGTTCACATCGATGAGCAGTTGCGGCGGCGATTTGTCCGCGAGGGTGCCGGTGAGTCGTCCGATCATCGGCGGATTATCCGGGCGCTGTCGGTCGGCCGCACGCCGGCCGGCGTGCTCAGCTGTCGAACAGCCCCAGCCGCTGCGCTTCCAGGGCTGCTTCAGCGCGCGAGCTGACGTTGAGCTTGCGGTAGATCTGCTTGACGTAGTCAGCGATCGTGTGGCGCGACAGGCCCAGCTGCACACCGATCTCCGGCAGCGTGTAGCCCTTGCCAACGCGCAGCAGTACTTCGTTCTCGCGGTCGGTCAGCAACACATGCGGCATGCAGTGCGCGCGCTGCTGCGCCTTCACCTTGGCCTGCGCGGCGAAGTGTGCGATGACGCGTCGTGCGATCGACGGCGACAGCGGCGGCTCGCCGCCACTCATGCGCTTGAGCTGCTCGGCAATCAGTTCGCGCGCCTGCTCCTTCAGCAGGTAGCCGAAGGCGCCGGCCTGCAGCGCCGGGAACAGGTGATCGTCGTCGTCATGGATCGTCACCACCACCGACTGGCATTCCGGCTGCGCTTCGCGCAGGGCACTGACCACGCTGACACCGGACCCGTCGGGCAAGCCGAGGTCGACCAGCGCCAGATCGAACTTGATCGCGGTGACCAGTTCGAGCGCATCGTGGACGCGGGCAGCCTCCTGGATGTGCGATTGCGGAAACACCTGAACGATCAGCACCTTCAACCAGGCGCGGATCTCGGGCAGGTCTTCGAGCAGCAGGATGTTGTTCATGGAGGCTCCGTCGTTCGCTTTATCGGCGATATCAACGCAGACCTGAGTGGATTGGACGCCACTCATCGTTGAATTACAACGGAATCGTGAGCCTGATCACGGTGCCGTAGCCCGGCCCGGACTCGACCAGGCACTGTCCGGCCAGTTGCTTGGCGCGGTGCTTCATGCTCGACATGCCGTGGCCGCGGTCGAGCTTGCCGTCGAGCTCCATCGGAATGCCGTTGCCGTTGTCCTGCACCAGCAGGCCGAAATGCACCGCGTCGACCGAGGTGCGCACCTTGCAATGCGAGGCGCCGCTGTGCTTGATGATGTTGCTCACCGCTTCGCGCAGGATGCGGGTGGTCTGCACGAACGCCCGCGCGCTGAGCTTCTGGTGCAGCTCGTCGGGTGGATTGCGCCAGTCGGCCTCGATGTTGGCCTGGCCCAGGCGCGACACCACCTCGGCCCGCCAGTCGGCCAGCGCGTCGGCCAGCTGCACTGGCTTGCCGGTCAGGCCGCGCACCGACAGCCGCATTTCTTCCAGCGCCTCGCGCGCCAGCGTCGAGATGCGCTCGCTGTCGCTGGTGTGCACGATGGTCAGCAGCTTGGCACCGAGGTCATCGTGCAGGTCAGCGGCGATGCGCTTGCGCTCCTTCTCGGTCACCTGCTCGACGCGCAGCGCCGACATCTGCGCGAAGTTGCTTTCGATCTCGGCCGTGGCCCCCCGGACCCGGTTTTCAAGCTGTGCGCGGTTGACCTCGGCGGCTTGCAGCGCCCGCCCGAACACCTGCAGCAGCCGCGAGCCGATGCCCAGCAGCAGCAAGGGCAGCGCGACGTTCAGCGGCTGCACCGCGTGCATCGGCAGCCACCCGTACTGCACCGCCAGATCCAGCAGCACCACGACGCCCATGCCGCCAGCGGTCAGCCCCATCGGCCAGAAATCGACGCGGCGGTGTTGCCAGACCAGGCGCAGGTAGTAGGCAATGGAGGCGATCAGTTCAACCGACATCACCGCGAACCACGCGTTGGCGAGCAGGAAAAAATCATCGGCAGCGGCCACCAGCAAGCTCGCTGGCATCAGCAGGCACTGCAGCAGCAGGCCGCCCGCCACGCGCTGGCAGCGCACGCCGGCGTAACTCAGGAAGAACTGCACGGCCACGCCAACGACCGGCGCAAACGCGCTGCACACCAGCAGCTCGAACCCGCGTGTTTCAAGCGGCCAGTGCGCCCACCACACCCGCAGCGACAGCAGCGCCCAGCCGATCAGCAGCGTACCGAAATACTTCAGGTAGCGCTCCTTGCGGTTGATCCAGCTCAGCGCCAGCAGAAAACCGCCGAGTGCGGTCAAGGTGATGCCAGCGATCTGCACCGTGGTGATGCTCCAGAACTCGCGCTGGGCGTACAGCGCGGCCACCTCGGCCTCGGGCCCGATGCGCAACACCGACAGTCCGCCCGCCCGTGCGCGCACCGCCACATGCTTCAGCGCCGCGCCTTGCACCTGGATGTCCAGCACGTTGGCCTGCGGGTTCAGCAGGGCGGTCGGCAAGCTCACCAGCTGCGGGCGGTAGCAGTTGCGGGTGATCGGTTCG
>JANXTP010000218.1 GCA_025352345.1 Burkholderiales bacterium
CCCTGGCGGTCGCCATGAAGACGAAGCGCTCGGCCGGGAAGGTGCGCGCCGCGCCGGTCAGCGGAAGCACCACGTTGACCTTTTCGCCCGGCAGCAGCGGGAACATGTTGACGATCGGCTTGCCGCGCGAGTTGCGCGATCCCTGCGGCACTTCCCACACCTTCAGCCAGTAGACGCGGCCTTTGTTGGTGAAGCACAGGATGTAGTCGTGCGTGTTCGCGATGAACAGCTGCTCGATCCAGTCGTCTTCCTTGGTTTGCGTCGCCTGCTTGCCGCGGCCGCCGCGACGCTGCGCGCCGTACTCGGCCAGCGGCTGGCTCTTGAAATAGCCGGTGTGGCTGAGCGTCACGACCATGTCCGTCGGCGTGATCAGGTCTTCGGTTCCGAGGTCCTGCGCGTTGTGCTCGATATGGCTTCGGCGTGCACCGACCTTGGTCTGGCCGAACTCCTGCTTGATCGCCGCCAGTTCGCCCCCGATGATGGAGGTGACCCGCTCGGGCGTCGACAGGATGTTCAGCAGGTCGGCGATGGTGGTCATCACCTCCTTGTATTCACTGATGATCTTGTCCTGCTCCAGCCCGGTCAGGCGCTGCAGGCGCATCTGCAGAATTTCGCCGGCCTGGTCTTCGCTCAAGCGGTACAGGCCGTCAGATTGCAGTCCGAAGCTCTTGGCCAGGCCTTCGGGGCGGAAGGCATCGCGACCACCCGGCGTTTCGCCTTCGGCGCGCGACAGCATCTCGCGCACCATCGACGAATCCCAGCTCTTGCTCATCAGCGCCGCCTTGGCGACCGGCGGGGTCGGCGAGGCCTTGATGGTTTCGATGAACTCGTCGATGTTGGCCAGCGCCACCGCCAGGCCTTCGAGTACGTGGCCGCGCTCGCGGGCCTTGCGCAGCTCGAACACCGTGCGGCGCGTGACGACTTCGCGGCGGTGTTCGAGGAAGACTTCGATCAGGTCCTTCAGGTTGCACAGCTTCGGCTGGTTGTCGACCAGCGCCACCATGTTGATGCCGAAGGTGTCCTGCAACTGCGTCTGCTTGTACAGGTTGTTCAGTACCACCTCGGGGACTTCACCGCGCTTCAATTCGATGACCACCCGCATGCCGTCCTTGTCGGACTCGTCCTGGATATGGCTGATGCCCTCCAGCTTCTTCTCGTGCACCAGCTCGGCCATGCGCTCGAGCAGGTTCTTCTTGTTCACCTGGTACGGGATCTCGTCGACGATGATCGACTGGCGCTGGCCCTTGTCGATGTCTTCGAAGTGGCACTTGGCGCGCATCACCACGCGGCCGCGGCCAGTACGGTAGCCATCGCGCACGCCGCTCAGGCCGTGGATGATGCCGGCCGTCGGGAAGTCGGGCGCTGGGATGATTTCCATCAGCTCGTCGATCGTGGCGGCCGGGTTCTTCAGCAAGTGCAGGCAGGCGTCGACGACTTCATTGAGGTTGTGCGGCGGCATGTTGGTCGCCATGCCGACCGCGATGCCGCCGGAGCCATTGACCAGCAGGTTCGGCAGGCGGCTCGGCATGACCAGCGGCTCTTTCTCACTGCCGTCATAGTTCGGGCCGAAATCGACGGTTTCCTTGTCGAGATCGGCCAGCATTTCATGCGCTATCTTCGCCAGCCGGATTTCGGTGTAACGCATCGCCGCGGCGTTGTCGCCATCGACCGAGCCGAAATTGCCCTGCCCGTCGACCAGCATGTGGCGCAGCGAGAAATCCTGCGCCATCCGGACGATGGTGTCGTAGACCGACTGGTCACCGTGCGGGTGGTACTTGCCGATCACATCACCGACGATGCGGGCGGACTTCTTGTACGGCCGGTTCCAGTCGTTGTTCAGCTCGTGCATCGCGAACAGCACGCGCCGATGCACCGGTTTGAGGCCATCGCGTGCATCGGGCAGTGCACGACCCACGATCACGCTCATCGCGTAGTCGAGATACGAGCGCCTCATTTCCTCTTCGAGGCTGATCGGGAGGGTCTCTTTGGCGAACTGACTCATGCGGAAAAGCAGGCGTGGTGCACGTTTCGGGGCTTCGGCGGAAGGCGTTCAAT
>JANXTP010000226.1 GCA_025352345.1 Burkholderiales bacterium
CTTGAACGCACTGGATCACCTGCGGGCGCACCGTTCCCACCACATTGATCAGACCCTTGATGCGCAACAACTGTTTACCGCGCTGAGACAGGATCTGCCCCAGTGCCACCGCGAAGCCGACCCACGGCACCGGCTGATCGAACGTGATCACGAAGCTGGTGACGCCGGCTGTGTGCGGAGCCGTCGAGCGAGGGGGTTCGACTGCCCGGACATCGCGTCGCTCCCGCCACGTTTCCGCAAGCGGACGACCGGCTGTGTAGCCACCCGCTCCAGCAACGCGCGACGACTCAGCGCCGGCAAGCCATCCAGGCTTCGCTTTCTCGCGATCCTGTTCGGCAGCCTGATGCAGCGCTTCCTCACCCAGCCATTGCACCAGGCTCGGCAACTTGGTGACGGGGCGGTACAACCCACACGAGAGCAACGCCGACGCATCGTCCTTGCCATCGCGAATCTGCCGTTGCGGCGCGCTGGGATTGAGTTGGCTCAATGCCTGCTGCAGCGCCGCGAGCATCGAGGGCGTCGCGCGATCGCACTTGCTGATGAAAAGCAGATCGGCCGCAACGACCTGCCGGGTCGCCTCGGAAAAGTCGCGCAACTGATCCAGCCCGTGGGTGGCCGAGACCACCGTGGCGACGCCATCGCACGCATAGCGCGCAGCGACGAAAGCGTTTTCCATCAGCGTGTAGAGCACCGGAACTGGATCGGCCAGACCGGTGGTCTCGATGATGACGCGGGTGACGGGCGCGATCTCTCGCCGAGACGCACGCAGCGCCAGGTTTTTCAATGTGCCGATCAGGTCGCCCTGCATCGCGCAGCACAGGCAACCGGAATCGAGGAGCACGGTCTGCTCGTCGACGGTATCGACCAGGTGGTGGTCGATGCCGACCTCGCCGAACTCGTTGACCAACACCGCCACGCCAGCCATCGCGGGCAGATGGACCCAATGGTTCAGCAGCGTGGTCTTGCCAGAGCCCAGGAAGCCGGTGAGCAAGTTGACCGGGATCCGGTCCACCGGCGCACGCGACGATTCAGCCACCACGCAAGCGGGCCAGGGCGTCTAGCACCGACTCCGGACGCAGGCCGGGGTCGATCTCGGCAAAGTAGAACTGACGACCACTGAGCGGCGCGATGGCAGCGTCGGTAGCAAATGCTGCGCTGATGTCGCGGCCGAGCGCCGCTGCGCCGGCCGACTCGACTGCTGGCGAGATCACCGCATCGAAATCTGCCAAGGCCTCCAGCAACGGCACGGCGTCATTAGGCAGGCGCAGGGCCAGCGACCAGCGGTAGTGGCGCACGACATTGACGATCGACGTGTAGCGCGTCAGGTCTTCAACATGGAAGTTCGCGGCGTCGCGCCCTTCCTCCAGCAACACGCCCGACACTGGAAATACAGAAACGCTGCGGATCAGGTCGGTCAGGTACATCGAGGCATCCTCGGCATCGTCGGCGGTGACCTCGATGTCCGTGCTGCCAGTCAGATGGTTCGCGTGATTCGTCCAGCGCCGCGGCGATGGAACCGACAACACCAGTGGCACCTGACCACGCAGATTGGTCAGCACCGCTTCAACCACCTCGGCCAACAATTTGCGAGGCGCTTCAGCCTCAAGCAGCCTGCGCAAAGCAGTCACCGGCTTGCGCCGGTTGCCGAGCGACGCAACCAACTGGCCGCTGTGCGCAGCGTTCCACGCGTCGTACAGATCACCCACTTCCAGCACCGCGACGTCGGGTCTGAGGAGGCCGTGGGCTTGAGAGAAATAAGCCAGGTAGTGCGCACCGGAGACCCACGGATCACCGGCCTCACCCAACAGCAAACGCCGGGTGTAAGCCGATGACTTGAGCCAGACGCGTATCGATCCCCTGCCCGCCCCATCGGGCAGGCGTTCAGCGAACGGACCACTCACTGCTTTTCTTCCTTCAAGGCCCCCAGCGCTGCCAGCCGTGCTTCCAGCTCCTCGATGCGCACGTCTTTCGGGTGGCGCATGTAGTTTGGCTTCGGTTTGTTGGCATCGCGAGTGATGTCCGGGCTGCCCAAGTACAGCGTGCCCACATCATCGCCCCAGCAACCGAAGTACTGGAGGTGCGACGGTGGCTTCGGCTTGCTCCAGGTCTTGATGAAGTCCTTGTAAGGCACCCCACGCGCGATGCGGTCCTTGCGCTCAGCAGCGCGCAATGCAGTGGTGGCCGCATGGTCGATCGCCAGCGTGAGGGGATCGAACTGCACCTTGTACAAGCGCGCAGCGACACCTTGCGACATCAGCCCTTCCTCGATGTCGCGAACCACGGCGGCTGGGTCACGTTCCAGCAGGTCGCCATAGCCAGCACCCGCGCCTTGCGAAATCATGAACAGCTCGCCCCGCTTGGAAATCTCGAACCCCATGCCCATGTGGTGGGTGCTGTAGGCGGCCGCCTCGAACGGCTGCTCGTTCATGATCTCGGCTATCGAGTGCCTGAAGCGATCAGGCTGCTCCAGCAACACCTTGTAGACATCGACGCCCTTCACCTTCGACAGTGGGTATGTGCCGCAAGCGTAGCCGCCGAACAGACCTTGGATCGGTGGAATCTTGGCTCCTTGTGTCGTGGTCATGAATCCCCACTGCTCACTGTCCTTGGTGGCCACGATCATCGTGTAGCCCTGCCCGCCGCGGTACTTGCCCGGAGCAATAGCGTCCATCGTCATTTTCTTGGACACGAGTTGCAGGAACGGCACGTCCTCCTCGTTGAGTTCTTGCTCACCGATGTCGGCCATGTTGGCAAAGATCGGTGCCAACGCGTGTTCGCCGTCCATGTCCGAACGCGCACCGCCACCCATGCCGTTCAGGTCGGCGCACAGGTTGCCGAGGATTTCACCGTGCTGGCTGACGCCACCCCAGATGAAGGTGTTGATCATGTTGAAGGTGGGGGCGTGTACTTTCGTGTACTTCTCGGGGCAGCTGTAGAGGAACTTCGCCACCGCGTGCTGGCCGGCGGTGAAGCCGGTGAAGATCGACATCAGGCTTTGCGAGTTCGGCGCGTCGTAAGAGCTGTTGACGATCGAGTGCGGGTCGGTGATGACCTCGATCGGTGCAAAAGTAGCCTGGCTGCGTGGAAGATCGGGCCACACATAGTTCAAGAACACCTGCGACAGCATGCCCTTGAGACCCGCCAGGATGGTGTTGGTGGCGCGATTGGTGAACTCTGGGCTGGAGCCGCGGAAGTCGAAGATCAACCGGTCACCGGTCTTGGTGAGCTGGCAGTTGATCTTCACCACGCAGTTCTCGCGCAGCGTCGAATCCTGGATGATGTAGGTGCGTACCGTCATGTCGGGCCACTCGCTGATGCGGCGCTTGACCTCGGTTCGCACGTTTTCCATCGACAACCGCAGCGTCGAGATCAGCGACTCGGGGCCGTCCGTGCGGATGGTTTCCTCGATGCGCTGCTTGATGCGCAGGCAGGCGAACAGCTTGACCTTCATGTCCTCGTACTGCAGCTTCGGCTCGCGCACCGAGTTCTGCAGGAAGGTCAGGATGTCTCGCTTGATCTGGTAGTTCTCGACGACCCGGAACGGGCACATCTTCAGGCCTTCGTCCGATGGGCTTTCCGCCATCGACGGCATGCCGCCAGGCTCGATCGCGCCGTTCTCGCCCTCGTGCACCGTGCAGGCCACCCAGCAGATGATCTTGCCTTGGTGGAACATCGGCACGATCATGCTTTGATCGGTGTTGTGGATGTTGCCGTAGCGCGAGTCGTTGTGGATAAACCCATCGCCCTCGCGCACACCCACCGTCGGGTCGTTGACCCAGTTCTTGATGATGAACTTGATCGGGTGGTGCACCAGCGCTGAGAACACCAGCACGCCGCCGGAACTGGCGATGGCCAGGTCGCCCGCGGCCGAGTACACACCAGTGATCAGGTCGCCCCATTTCGCACCGGGTGCGGCGCCCATCTGCTCGACCATCTCGAAACCTTCGTCGCAACCGGCCTGGATGCGATCGCGGATCTTCGCGATGGTCCGCGCATCGCTGACCTTCGCGATCGCGGCGTCCTCGGCATCGCTGCGCGGCATCAGGTCGTGATTGGTCATGATCTCGGGGTCGGGCCCGAGGAACAGGGTGGTGTCGTTCAGGAATTTCTTGATCAGCGCGATCTCTTCCGCGCTGGGCACCTTGGGCGCATAAGACTTGACGGTTTCGCTCATTTCAACCTCTTCATTGGTAGTGGTTGCAACGTTTCAGTGCGTGCTCAGGCGCGCAGGAACCAGGACGCGCCCTGGCGCGCCGCCACGAAAGTCCATCCGGGATCGACCAGGAACGTCGTCACTTCCGAAGCGATGATGGCCGGCCCGGAAATCTGCACACCAGGGGCAATGGCAGAGCGGTTCCATACCGGCGTTTCGATGGCGCCTTCATGGCCCACAAAATGGCACTTGCGCACCGTCTCCGGTTTCGGAGGCCCCTTGCGCAACTCGGCGGCCACCGGTTTGATGTCTTCGAAGGTCACCGTCTCGTGCCGCACGAAGGCCGCCACGCGGATGGTGTTGATCCGGATGCCGGCTTCGGGCGCCTGACTGCCTTCGCCGAAACGCTTGCCGTAGTCGTTCGAGAACTGCGAAATGATGGCCAGCACATCGACCACGCCGTGCACCTCGTGCTGCGGAATCACCGCGGTGGTCGTCACCAGCTGGTTGCCATAGCGCATGTCGAGTTCGAGGCTGTACAGGATTTGACTGCGTTCGATGCCTTGGCGCAGCAAATCCTGCGTTCCCAACTCCTTCAGCTCGGCCACGATGCTGTTGAAACGCGGGTAGTCGTCGAAGACGTGCCGCGTGTTCGAGTCGTACATCACCATGTACAGCGACTGCTCGTGGATGTGCAGCTGGTGCATGTTGCCAGCCCCGACCGCCGAGAACACCGAGCTCAGCGGTGGCGCCAGGATCTTGTCGATGCCCAGGTTGCGGGCGATGCCGCAGCAGTGCAGCGGGCCGTTGCCGCCGTAGGCGAGCATCGTGAATGCCTTCGGGTCGTAGCCGCGCGCGCGCAGCTCTGTGAACAGGCCGTTGGCCATGTTGTCGTCGACCTTCTCGCGGATGGCCAAGGCTGCCTCGATGACCGAGCAATCGAGGTCGTCGCACAGCGTGTCTTCGATGGCCGCGACCGCACGCCGCGTGTTCAGCGGGATCGAACCGCCAGCGTAGTTCTTGGCATCGAGGTAGCCGAGCACCAGGTCGGCATCGGTCACGGTCGGGTTCATGCCGCCGCGGTCGTAGCAGGCCGGGCCCGGATCAGAGCCCGCGCTTTGCGGGCCGCATTTCACCGTGTTGTACATCCGGTCGTAGGCAGCGATCGAGCCACCGCCGGCGCCGAGTGTCACCAGGTGCACCATTGGCACCGAGACCAGCCAGCGGTCGATCACCGGGTTGAAGTCGTAGTGCTTGACGCCCCCTTCAACGACGATGCCGATGTCGTAGCTGGTGCCACCCATGTCGGTTGCCACCACATTGCCCAGACCGGCCTGCATCGCCAGGTGCTCGGACGCCGCGATGCCCGAGACCGGGCCGGAGTGGATCGTCTGCAGCGCGTCGGTGGAATTCAACTGCGCCATGCCGCCGGAGTTGTGGATCACCAGCATCGGCTTGTTGTACTTGTGCGCGCGCAGGTTCTGTTCGAGTGCCGACAGTGCGTGGTACATCGTCGAGTGCAGGTAGCCATCGACGACCGCCGAGGTGGCACGCACGTACTCGCCCTTGCGACCAGCCACCTGGTGCGACAGGATGACGGGAATAGCGCCCAGCAAATGCGACGGGTATTCCTCGAACAGGATCTCCTCGATGCGCTGCTCGTGCGACGGGTTGACCACGCTGTTGACGAGCGCCACGACGATGATCTGCGCGCCGCGGTTCACCAACGAACGAATCTGTCGGCGCACGTCCTCTTCGTCCAGCGGCATCACCAGCTTGCCCTGGAAATCCATGCGTTCGCGCACGCCGTAGATCATGTGGGCCGCCACCAGCGGCGCCGGGCGCTGCGCATTCGGCATGTCCTGCTGGGCCAGCGAGTCCAGGCCGTCACCGTAGCCACGCGCGCGGCTCAGCGGCACGGTGGCTTCGAAGCCTGCCGTGACCAGCATTCCGATCTTCGGACCCTTGTGCTCGATCAGTGCGTTGGTGCCCAGTGTGGTGGCGTAGCGCACCGAATCGACCTCAGACAGGATGGTTTCCAGCTCGAGGCCCAGCACCTTGTTGGCCTTTTCGAGCGCCTCGTTGAAACCGAGCGCCAGGTTGTGGTGGGTGGTCAGTGCCTTGGCTTCAATGTACTGGCCGTCCCAGACCACAAAGCAGTCGGTGAACGTGCCGCCGATGTCTACAGATATGCGTCGCATTTTTTCTCCTTGCCTGGATGGCGGCTGGTGCTCGATCACGCCGCGGGGGCAGGCGCCGACAGCGCCACCTCACGGCGGATCGATCAGTGTGAGTGGCCGCCTGAGCCGGAGATCACCGCCGGTCCGACCACGCCTTCTTTCAGCTCTTCACGCCCGGCCCACTGCGCACGCAGCGCGGGCAGGTCGGGCTGCATGTCGTACAGCGGCGGATGCCCCGGGATCGCGTACTCGGTCTCGACCTGCGTGCCGCAGCTCGGGCAGTAGTACTCGAGGATGCGCACCCATTCCGGGTCGGGGCTGAAGGTGAACTTGTAGCGCTCGGGGTCGATGATCGGTGGATGGATCTCACGCGGGTCGCGGTCGTAGACCAGCATGCCTTCCTTGTAGCTCTTGGTGGCCGTGCCGATCACGTGATCGCAGACCCGGCATTCCCATTGCTCCGCATCGAGATCGACGCGAAGGTATTCCGTCATCAGAACCTTCATGGTCTTCAAGCCTTTCTGTTCAACAGGATGTCGCCAGCGTCGCTGATGACGAAGGTCCAGCCTTCGAGCACGCGGCAGGTGAAATAGTCTTCTTCGACGATCGCGGGGCCCACCGCGTGATCGCCGGGCTTCAACGCGGCAAGCCGATAGACCGGCACGTCGATGCGCCCACGGCCGCGCGCCAGGATGTTGCGCACGCCGGCCGCGGTGGCTGCTGCCCCCACAGTGACCCGGGCGGTCTCACCCGTGTCTGCCCGCAGGCGCTTGATGGCCGCCAGTTCCAGCTCGACCGTGCCCCCCCCCGCGATGCCCGCTGGAAATGTCGGGGTGCCGTTCAACGGGTGGTTGGTTTCAATGCCTTTGGCATCGGTGGCCACCAGCCGGGCTTCGATCTCGTACTGCCCCTTGTCGAATCCCTCGGCATACATGTCGCGGCCGGCCTTGGCCTGCAGCGCTGCCAGTGCGGCATCGAGCCCACTCTGGTCGTTGCGTGTCAGCGATTCGGTGTAGCGCTGCGAGATGTCGCAGCTGCCGATTCCATAAGCGCTGAACACCGCCGCCATCTGCGGCACGGCCACCTTGGTGATGCCGGCCACCTCGGCCACGCCGCAGGCGTTGAGCGGCCCGGCACCGCCGAACGCCAGCAGCACACTGTCCTTGGAGATCTTGGTCGCACGGTGCAACTCGGCAGCCACCTTCGCCTCGAACGCCAGCTCCATCTGCTGCAAGGCCTCTTCCAGCTTCAGCCCAAGCGGTTCGGCCACGTTGACGGCAATCGCCGTCGCGGCGCGATCGAGGTCGAGGCCCATGCCGCCGCCGAAATACGATTTCGGATCGAACAGCCCCAGCAGCAGGCTGGCATCGGTGATGGTGGCGAACTGACCGCCGCGACCGAAACAAGCCGGGCCGGGCACCGCACCGACGCTCTCCGGCCCGATCACGATCTTGCCACCGACGACCTTGACGATCGAGCTGCCGCCAGCGCCCGCACTGGCGATCTCGCACAGCGGGAACGAC
>JANXTP010000360.1 GCA_025352345.1 Burkholderiales bacterium
AAGCCGGCCATCACCACCGCGACCAGTCCCGCCAGACTGACCACGCCGACCATCGCCGACATGCCGATCAGCGCTTTCTCGCCCACGCCGACCACGTCCCACAACTCGTCGAGCGCCACACCGGGCAGCACCGCCATCAGCGGCTCATCGGCGTAGTCAGCCACGAAGCGCTGCACATTGAATACTGCGGCCCGGCCCTTCAAACCCACCAGCGCGGCGGTCACCACCTTCGGCCTCAGGTCGAACTTGCGCGCCTGGTCGGGCGCGATCGACACGCCCGGCATCGGCGCGCCGCCGACCCAGTCGATGTGGATCGCCTCCATAGATTCGAGGCTGATGTGCACCGTGCGGTCGACCGGCGTGCCGGTGCGTTTCAGGATGCCGACCACGGTGAACGGCTTGTCGGCATGCTCGGCGCCAGGCAAGCCACCCGCGCCGTGCGTCAGCGTCAGCTTGTTGCCGAGTTGGTAGCCCAGTGCGTCGGCGACCTCGGCGCCCAGCACCGCGCCGTACAACCCGTCGATGCCATCGGCAAACGCGCGGCCCTGCGCCAGCACCAATGGCTCGCGGTCTCCGTAGAGGAATCGGTTGAAGTAATCCACCGTCGTGCCCAGCACCGCATAGCCCTTGTGCGAATCGCCGAGCGACAACGGCACCACCCAGGCCACCGCGCGGTGTTTCGCGATCGCCTCGACGCTGCTGATGCGGATGTTGTTGGTCGCACTGCCGACGCGGAACACCGCGTACAGCATCAGCTGGACCGAGCCGGTGCGCGCCCCGACGACGAGGTCGGTGCCGCTGACCGACTGCGAGAAGTTCTCGCGCACATCGGTGCGCACCTGCTCGAATCCGAGCAACAAGAAGGTCGATAACGCGACCGACAGCAGCACCAGCGACAGCGTCGCACGTCGGTTCCAGGCACTGCGCCAGGCCAGCGTCAGCAGCGCCCTCACGCAGCGTCTTCCATCGCGGACGTGGCCGCGCGGTTGATCGCCGACAGCGACAACCGCTCATCGAAGCGCACCGCCAGCCGCTCATCGTGGCTGACGAAGACCAGCGTGCCGCCAGACGCACGGCAAGCATCCAGCAGCAGGTCCATGAAGCTGTCGCGCAAGGCCGCGTCGAGTGCCGATGTCGGCTCGTCGGCAATCACCACCTCGGGCCGGCCGATCAGTGCGCGCGCTGCGGCCACCCGCTGCTGCTGGCCCACCGACAACTGCGCGGCCGGCCGCGCCCACAGGCTGTCCGCCAGGCCGACGCGCTGCAGCAGATCACGCGCGGCAGCGCCGGGCGAACTGCCGTCTTGCGTTGCCCGCTCGCGGCGCAGGGCGGAGAAGCGGCACGGCAACAGCACGTTGTCGATCACGCTCAGATAAGGCAGCAGGTTGAACTGCTGGAAGATGTAGCCCAGGTGATCGGCGCGGAACGCATCGCGCCGCGCGCCCGACAGATCAGACCAGCGGGTGCCCAGCAGGCTGACCGACCCGGCGCGAGGCAAGAGCACGCCGGCCAGCAGACCGAGCAGCGTGCTCTTGCCGCCACCGCTCGGGCCGTGCAGGAACACCGTGCGGCCGGCGGCAACGCTGAGCGTGTCGATGGCCACGCAATCGATTGCAGCGCCCGGCCAGGCAAAACGCAAATCCTGAACGTTGATCACCACACAGCTTTCAAAACAAGAGGCCCGGCATCGGACACCTTGTTGGGAGCAACAGGCTCACTCAAGGTTCAGTGAACGGCTGCTGCGACGCGCGAAATAAAACCATTCGTTGCCCGGCATCGCCTTGGTGTTCGGGAACACGATGAAGCCGTCGCCCAGTGCGGTGACGGCGGTGCCGTCGTGCCGGTAGCCAATCGGCTCGCCGGCTGTCACCGGGTCGAAACTGGCCCAGGGCTTGACGAAGGCGTCGCCCGCATTCAAGCGGTCGGTGACATGGATCAGCTTCAGCAACTCGATGTCGGTGCGCGGCGCACGGGCAGGCACGTCGATCATGCCCAGGTGCGCCATGGCGTTGATGATGGCTTGGTAGGCAACTTCAGGCCCCGCCGGGTCGTCATGTTGCCCACATTCCAGCGTGATCGCCATGCCACCCACGCTGCGCATGTACTCGGTGGTGCCGACGCCGTAGCGCGGATCGGTGTTGAGCAGCCTGGCGCGCGCGGTCTGCGGATCGTCCGATTGTTCGGCCCGCTGGACGCGAGCGGCCACGCCCTCGGCGTAGGTTTCCAGCCAGCCTTCGACCAGGCGCCGCGGGCCCAGTCGAACCGCCAGCGCTTCCTCCTGTGCCGCCTGCGCGTAGGGCTGCAGCGTGCCGTTGTTGTTCGCCGGTCCGATCATCGCGAACGGTTCACCCGGCGAGTGGAAAGAATGCAGGTCGATCAGCACATCGTGCTGGCTGAGCAGGGGGCACAAGGCGTTGGCAATGCGGTCCTCGAAGTCCTGCGGATGTTCAATTGGGCCGAGGTTGCGGTTGAGGTTGCGATCGCCCTCGCGCTGCCCACGCTCGTACGCCTTCTGGTTGGTGACCGGCACGAAGGAGACGCTGCCGCGCAGCAGGTTGAGCTTCTTGGATTCAAACTCGGCCAGCACGCGCTCGATGGCGCGTGGCCCGCAGAGTTCGTTGCCGTGCACCGCTCCCAGCACGATCAGGCGCGGGCCCGCACGCTCGGTCTTGATCCCCTTGACGTTGAAGGGTGCGATGCGGGTGGGGTCGGCGTTCGACATGGGAAGTGGGCGGGAAGAAGGCGGTGTGAGGGATCAGTCGGCGAGGAGCGAGCGGGGTCGAAGCGGCACGCTGCGCTCACTGTCAGCATTCTCCATGCAAGCCTGCCAACCACAGCGAACCTGACATGCCGCAGTTCAAACAGGCAACAACTGACACCTCGAAATCCGTGCAAGCGTCTCGCCCATGGTTTCGCGAGCGATCGCCGTGTCGTAGTTCGCCTGGCCACGCAACCACCAACCATCGCTGAGCCCGAAGTAGCGGCACAGCCGCAGATCGGTGTCGGCGGTGATGGCTCGCTTGCCAGCGACGATGTCGCCGATGCGCTGCGGCGGCACGCCGATGTCTTTGGCCAGCCTGTACTTGCTGAGGCCCAGCGGCTTCAAGAATTCCTCGTCCAGCATTTCGCCAGGTGACACGGGGGCAACGGTACGCATGTCAAAACTCCTTCAGTGGTAGTCCACGATCTCCACGTTCTGCGGGCCTTGCGCCGTCCAGACAAAACAGACGCGCCATTGATCGTTGATGCGTATGCCGTGCTGGCCCTTGCGGCTTCCCTTCAACGCCTCCAGCTGATTGCCAGGGGGTGCGCCCAGGTCATCGAGAAGGGCTGACCAGTCGAGTTGCTCCAACTTGCGCAGCGCAGGCCGCTCGATGTTGACCCAGCGGCGAACCCGTTGGCCGAGAAAGAGCGTCTGCGTTTGCGCGCATTTGAAGCTCCTGATCGGCATGCACATATATTAACGTCTCTCGTTAATAACGTCAACCGTGAATGTGTCTCCGCCGGTAGAATCGATCTCACGTTTTCGAACCTGTGTCTACTGTCTCGCCGCCCCAACGGACACGGTGCCACGCACCGGCAGACGTCGCACGACCGAATTTGACGCTGCGGTTCCGCGTTTCGCGCAGCATCGCCGCCATCGTAGCCCTGCACACTGATCTGACCGGCTCGCGTCGCGCGATGCAGGCCCCTCATAAACACCTTTTGCCGACGCGCCTGACGTGATCGCCAACCGTCGAGACCGAAGCATGTCCACCGAAAAATCGAACCCCAACGCCGACGCTTCCGGCCTGCGCGCCACGCTGAACCTGCCGGACACACCGTTCCCGATGCGCGGCGACCTGCCCAAGCGTGAACCCTCGTGGGTGCAGCAGTGGGACGACGCCGGCACCTACCAGCGGCTGCGCGAGGCCCGCTGCGGCGCACCGAAGTTCGTGCTGCATGATGGTCCGCCGTATGCCAATGGCCAGATCCACATCGGCCACGCGGTCAACAAGGTGCTGAAAGACATGATCGTCAAGGCGCGCCAGCTCAAGGGCATGGACGCGACCTACATCCCGGGTTGGGATTGCCACGGGCTGCCGATCGAGAACCAGATCGAGAAGACCTTCGGCCGCAAGCTGCCACGCGCCGAAGTGCAGGCCAAGAGCCGGGCCTTTGCTGCCGAACAAATCGCGCAGCAGATGGCCGACTTCAAGCGCCTGGGCGTGCTGGCCGATTGGGCGCACCCCTACCGCACGATGGACTTCGGCAACGAGGCCGGCGAGATCCGCACGCTGAAGCGGGTGATGGAGCGCGGCTACGTCTATCGGGGTTTGAAACCTGTCTACTGGTGCTTCGACTGCGGGTCTTCTTTGGCCGAGTTCGAGATCGAGTACGCCGACAAGACCTCGCAGTCGCTCGATGTGGCCTTTCTGTGCGCCGAGCCTGCTCGGCTGGCCGCAGCGTTCGGGCTGCCGTCGTTGAACAAGGACGCTTTTGCGGTCATCTGGACCACCACCGCGTGGACCCTTCCCGCCAACCAGGCGCTGAACCTGAATCCGGCCCTTGAGTACAGCCTGGTCGACACCGAACGCGGCCTGTTGTTGCTGGCGTCGGCGCGCGTTGAAGACAGTCTGAAACGCTACGGCCTGCAAGGCAGCGTGATCGCCACCGCGCTGGGCGAGAAGTTCGATGGCATCCAGTTCCGCCATCCGCTGGCCCATGTCGATGCCGGCTACGACCGGCTGAGCCCTGTCTACCTCGCCGACTACGCCACCGCCGACGACGGCACCGGCCTCGTGCATGCAGCACCGGCCTATGGCGTGGACGACTTCAAGTCCTGCGTCGCGCACGGCATGGCGATCGACGTCATCCTGAACCCGGTCACCGGCAGCGGTGTCTACGACGCGAGCCTGCCGCTGTTCGGCGGGCAGCACATCTGGAAGGCGTGTGCGGTGATCATCGACGCGCTCCGTGGTGACACAAAAGAGGCGAACCGCCTGCTCGCCACCGCGACCTTCCAGCACAGCTACCCGCACTGCTGGCGCCACAAGACGCCGGTGATCTACCGCGCCGCGGCGCAGTGGTTCGTGCGGATGGACGAGGCCACCGACGACACCGTCGGCGTGTTCGCCACCGACCCGGCGCCGCAAACGCTGCGCCAGAGCGCGCTGGCCGCGATCGACGGGGATTCGAGTCGCGGACAAGCGGCGACGACCTTCTATCCCGAAAACGGCCGCATCCGGTTGCGCGACATGATCGCCAACCGGCCCGACTGGTGCATCAGCCGCCAGCGCAACTGGGGCGTGCCCCTGCCGTTCTTCCTGCACCAGGACAGCGGCGAGCTGCATCCGCAAACGCTGGAATTGATGGACCGCGCGGCCGCCCTGGTCGAGCAAGGCGGCGTCGAAGCCTGGTCGCAACTCGATCCGCGCGACTGGCTGGGTGACGAGGCCGCGCACTACACCAAGAGCACCGACATTCTCGATGTGTGGTTCGACTCGGGCAGCACCTTCAACCACGTGCTGCGCGGCTCGCACGATGGCGCCGGTCAGGCCGAAGGCCCCGAGGCCGACCTCTACCTCGAAGGCCACGACCAGCACCGCGGCTGGTTCCATTCGTCCCTGCTGATCGCCTGCGCGATCGAGGGCCACGCGCCGTACAAGGGCCTGCTGACGCACGGCTTCGCAACCGACGGCCAGGGCCGCAAGATGAGCAAGTCGCTGGGCAACGTCGTGGCGCCGCAGTCGGTCAGCGACAAGCTGGGCGCCGAGATCGTGCGTCTGTGGGTTGCCAGTACCGACTACTCGGGCGACCTGAACATCGACGACAAGATCCTCGCGCGCGTGGTCGATGGCTACCGCCGCATCCGCAACACGCTGCGCTTTTTACTCGCCAACACCAGCGATTTCGATGTGTCTAAGGACGCGGTGCCGCTGTCGGAGCTGCTGGAGATCGACCGCTACGCGCTGGCCCGCGCCGCACAGTTCCAGGCCGAGGTGCTGGCGCACTACGAGGTCTATGAATTCCACCCGGTGGTGGCGAAGCTGCAGGTCTATTGCAGCGAGGACCTGGGCGCGTTCTACCTCGACGTGCTGAAGGACAGGCTCTACACCACCGCACCGAAAAGCCCTGCGCGCCGCAGTGCACAGACCGCGCTGTGGCACATCACGAACGCGATGCTGCGCTGGATGGCGCCGTTCCTCAGCTTCACCGCCGAAGAGGCTTGGCCGATCTTCGCACCGGGCACGTCGTCGTCGATCTTCGTCGAGACATACGCACCCTTCTCAGAACCTGAGGAACAAGTGCTTTGGAACTGGGCACGAATTCGAGCGGTTCGAGACGTGGTGAATAAGGAGATAGAAGGTTTGCGAAGCAAGCAAATGTTGGGCTCTTCTCTGCAAGCAGACATAGTTCTGTGGGCCGACGGAGGAACGTTAGACGTTCTTCGAAGTTTGGGCGACGACCTTAAGTTCGTCCTCATCACATCAACCGCAGAAGTACGTGCATTTGATGCTGAAGACATTTCAAACTCGGGAGGATCGTTGGCTCAGCCTGTAGGTAGTCAGACAGTTGGATCGATTTTTTACGGCATGTTGTCAGTCAAGGTCACACCGTCCAATCACGCCAAATGCGAGCGCTGCTGGCACTACCGCGACGATGTCGGCCACGACGCTGCGCACCCGACAATCTGCGGCCGCTGCACCAGCAACCTCTACGGCACCGGCGAAGTCCGCAGAGTGGCCTGAGATGGTTGACAAGAAAAGTGGCGGCTCCAACCTGCTTCCCTGGCTGGGCATCGCACTGCTCATCATCGTGGCCGACCAGCTCACCAAGACGCTGATCATCGGCAGCTTCCAACTGGGTGAAAACCACACCGTCACATCATTCTTCAACCTGGTGCGGGTGCACAACGCAGGCGCCGCGTTCAGCTTTCTGGCGGGCGCCTCGGGCTGGCAGCGCTGGTTCTTCGTCGGGCTCGGGCTGGCGGCCACGGCGTTCATCGTCTGGATGCTCAAGCGCCACGGCGGGCAGCGGCTGTTCAGCCTGGCCATGGCGCTGATCCTCGGCGGTGCGCTGGGCAATGTGATCGACCGGCTGCTGCACGGCCATGTGATCGACTTCCTGCAGTTCCACTGGGAGGGGCTGGCGCCGGTCTTCCCCGGCGGCTACTTCCCCAGCTTCAACATTGCCGACAGCGCGATCACCGTCGGCGCGGTGCTGCTGATCCTCGACGAACTGCGGCGCGTGCGGCGCGGCTGAACCCGCAGGCGCTGGATCAGGTCAGCAGGATGCTGCAGCCCGTTGTGAGCCGCGCTTCCAGGTCGCGGTGCGCCCGCGCCGCATCGGCCAGTGTGTAGCGACGCTCAATGGGGATCTTCACCGCGCCGCTGGCAACCACTGCGAACAGATCGTCGGCCATCGCCTCCGTCGCTTCGCGGGTGGCAATGTGGGTGAACAGCGTCGGCCGCGTCACGTACAGCGAACCCTTGGCCGCGAGCACGCCCAGGTCCACCGGCGGCGCCTTGCCCGAGGCGTTGCCGAAATTGGCCAGCAGGCCGAAGGGCTGCAGCACATCGAGCGACTTCTCGAAAGTGTCGAGACCCACCGAGTCGTAGACCACCTTCACGCCGCGGCCACCGGTGATGTCTTTCACCCGGGCGACGAAATCATCGCGTCGGTAATTGATGGCATATGCCGCGCCATTTCGCAGCGCCAGCGCGCACTTCTCATCGCTGCCGGCCGTGCCGATCAGCTGCAGCCCGAGCGCCTTCGCCCACTGACAGGCGATCAGCCCGACGCCGCCCGCCGCGGCGTGGAACAGCACGAAATCACCGGGCTGCAGACCGCCTTGCGGCAGCGTCTTCTTCAACAGGTACTGCGCGGTCAAGCCCTTGAGCATCATCGCGGCGCCCGTCTCGACATCAATGCCGTCGGGCAGCTTGACGACACATTTCGCCGGCATCACGCGGGACTCGCAGTAACTGCCCGGCGGCGTGCTGGCGTAGGCGGCGCGGTCCCCTGCGCGCAGGTGGGACACGCCCTCGCCCACGGCTTCGACAATGCCGGCGCCTTCCATGCCCAGCCCGGCCGGCAGCGGCAGCGGGTACAGCCCGGTGCGGTGGTACACGTCGATGAAGTTGAGGCCGCAGGCCTGATGGCGGATGCGGATCTCGCCCGGCCCGGGCTCACCGATCGTCACCTCGACAAGGTGCATGGCCTCGGGCCCACCGGGTTGGTCGATGCGGATGGCGTGTGTGGTGGTTGACATCTGATGACTCCTCAATCTACGGTGCGTTATCGTGCCCGAAGCCTACCGCCCTCACACGGTTGAGGGACGAGTCGATGAAGAAGCTGACCACCGCCCCGAACCTTGCGATCGCCACGCTGTGGGCCGACATGCTCTGCCATGCGGGCGTGCCGACGACGATCCAGCGTGCCTATAACAGCAGCCTGGCCGGACAGGTGCCGCCTGACCAGGCGCTGCCCGAGCTGTGGCTGACCGATGCCGACAACTTCGAGCGCGCCGAACGGTTGCTCGACGAACTGCGCCAGCCGGTGTCGCGCACATGGCTGTGCACCGCTTGCCGCGAGCTGATCGACGGACCGTTCGAGCAGTGCTGGAACTGCGGCGCGGCGATGCCGTAGCGGGTTGCTGGCAGGCCGCTGTCACGTGGTTGCCTTCTTTTATTTCCACAATAATGAAAATATGGAAGAGTCGGACGTTATCACCGCCTTGGCCGCACTGGCCCAGCCCGCCCGGCTGCGGGTGTTCCGGGCGCTGGTGGTCGCCGGTCCGCAGGGCATGACGCCAGGGGCGCTGGCCGAGGCGCTGGAGGTGCCGGCCTCGACGCTGTCGTTCCACCTGAAAGAGCTGACGCACGCGGGCCTGACCACGCAGCAGCGCGACGGCCGCAGCCTGATCTACCGCGCCGCCTTCGACCAGATGAACGGCCTGATGGGCTACCTGACGGCGAATTGCTGCGCCGGGGTGGGCTGTATTGAGGCGGTCGCTCCAGCCTGCACCACCTGCTGAATTTTCAAAACTGAAAACATCCCCATGCCAGACACACCCAGGCACGTGCTGTTCATCTGCACCGGCAACTCAGCCCGCTCGATCCTGGCCGAAGGCCTGCTCAATCACCTGGGCCGCGGGCGGTTCGTCGCGCACTCGGCCGGCAGCCATCCGAACGGCATCGTCAACCCGTACGCGCTGTCGACCTTGAAGGCGCTGCACATCCCGAGTGACGGATTTCGCAGCAAGAACTGGGACGAGTTCTCGCAGCCCGGTGCGCCGGTACTCGACTGCGTCTTCACCGTGTGCGACAACGCCGCCGGCGAGATGTGCCCGGTGTGGCCCGGCCAGCCGATGACGGCGCACTGGGGTGTGCCCGATCCCGCTGCGGTCGAGGACACGGATGACGCCAAGGCCAGCGCCTTCATGGCCACCGCGATGACGCTGAAGCGGCGCATCGAGCTGATGCTGTCGCTGCCGATCGCCAGCCTGGACCGCATCGCGATCCACCGTGAACTCAAGCAAATCGGCCAGGCCTGACCGGCCACGTTCACGATGAACACCACTACCCTGCCCGCTCCAGTTTCGATGCCCGCGCCGATGAGCGCCTTCGAGCGCTACCTGACCGTCTGGGTGTTGCTCTGCATCGTCGCGGGGATCACGCTGGGCCAGCTGCTCCCAGGCCCGTTCCAGGCCATCGGTCGGATGGAGATCGCCAAAGTCAATCTGCCGGTCGGCCTGCTGATCTGGGTGATGATCATCCCGATGCTGTTGAAGGTCGACTTCGCGTCGCTGACGCAGGTCCGGCAGCATTGGCGCGGCATCGGCGTCACGCTGTTCGTCAACTGGACGGTCAAGCCGTTCTCGATGGCGCTGCTGGGCTGGATTTTCATCCGCCATGTGTTCGCGCCCTACCTGCCGGCCGATCAGGCCGACAGCTATGTCGCCGGGCTGATCCTGCTGGCCGCCGCGCCCTGCACCGCGATGGTGTTCGTGTGGAGCCGGCTGACCGGCGGCGACCCGCTGTTCACGCTGTCGCAGGTGGCGCTGAACGACACCATCATGGTGTTCGCCTTCGCACCGATCGTGGCGCTGCTGCTCGGTCTGTCGGCCATCGTCGTCCCCTGGGACACGCTGGTCACGTCGGTGCTGCTGTACATCGTGATCCCGGTGCTGATCGCACAGCTCTGGCGCCGGGCACTGCTGGTCCGCGGGCAGGCCGCTTTCGATGCGGCGCTCGCCACGATCGGCCCGTGGTCGATCGCTGCACTGCTCGCCACACTGGTGCTGCTGTTCGCCTTCCAGGGCAAGGCGATCCTGGATCAGCCCTTGGTGATCGCGATGCTGGCGGTGCCGATCCTGATCCAGGTTTTCTTCAATTCCGGCCTCGCGTATTGGCTGAATCGACGTCTGGGCGAATCGCACGCCGCCGCCTGCCCCTCGGCATTGATCGGCGCGAGCAACTTCTTCGAGCTGGCGGTGGCGGCGGCGATCAGCCTGTTCGGCTTCGAGTCCGGCGCAGCACTCGCCACCGTTGTCGGTGTGCTGATCGAGGTACCGGTGATGCTGCTGGTGGTCAAGATCGTCAACGACAGCAAGGGCTGGTACGAACGGGGAATCAGCCGCGCGATGGAGAGCGGGCGCCGTGTCTGAACCAACAGCCCCACTTCCGAATGTCGATGAAGCGCTGTTCTCGGTGCCCTGCATCGAGCGCCTGCTGCCGACATCGCCGTCCACCCACCCACCGCGCTTCCTGCTGCTCTACGACTCGCTCAGGGAACGCTCCTACAGCCGCCTGCTGACCGAGGAAGCAGCGCGGCTGCTGCAGGCGATGGGTGGCGAGACGCGACTGTTCGACCCAACCGGCCTGCCCTTGCCCGACGGCGCGCCCGAGTCGCACCCGAAGGTCGTCGAGTTACGCGCGCTGGCGAACTGGTGCGAGGGCATGGTTTGGTGCTCGCCGGAGCGCCATGGTGCGATGAGCGGCATCCTCAAGGCGCAGATCGACTGGACGCCCTCGGCGCTGGGGGCCGCGCGGCCGACAGAGGGCAAGACGCTCGCGGTAATGCAGGTCTCGGGCGGCTCGCAATCGTTCAACGCCGTCAACCGGATGCGGCCGCTCGGCCGCTGGATTCGGATGCGGATGCTGACCATCCCGAATCAGTCGTCGGTCGCCAAGGCCTTCAACGAGTTCACCGAAGACGGCCGCATGAAGCCCTCGGCTTGCTACGACCGCGTGGTCGACGTGATGGAAGAACTCGTCAAGTTCACGCTGCTCACGCGCGACCTCGCGCCGTATCTGGTCGACCGCCACAGCGAGCGACGCGAGAGTGCAGCCGCGTTGTCGGCTCGGGTC
>JANXTP010000273.1 GCA_025352345.1 Burkholderiales bacterium
CAACGAGCCCGGCAGCGCGATGCACGTGCACCAGAGCGTGATCAACAAGGTCACCGGCAAGAACATCTTCAGCAACCCCGATGGCACGCCCTCGAAAGAGTTCTACTGGTACATCGGCGGGCTGCAGAAATACACGCCGGCGGCGATGGCCCTTTTCGCACCGTACGTCAACTCATACCGCCGCCTGGCGCGCTCGACCGCCGCGCCGATCAACATCCAGTGGGGCACCGACAACCGCACGGTGGGCATCCGCTCGCCGGTGGCCACAGCCGCCGCACGGCGCATCGAGAACCGCGTGATCGGCGCCGACGCGAACCCCTATGTGGCGTTCGCTGCCACGTTGGCCTGCGGCTACCTGGGCATCAAGAACAAGATCGAGCCGGCCAGCGACTGCAAGGGCGATGCGTACCTGTCCGAGTACCAGCTGCCGCGCTCGCTGAGCGAGGCACTGGGCTGGCTGGCCGACGAGAAGGACCTGCACGATGTGCTGGGGAAATCCTTCATCACCGTGTACTCCGAGATCAAGGAAATCGAGCACGATGAATTCATGAAGGTCATCTCGCCGTGGGAGCGCGAGCACCTGCTGCTCCACGTTTGACGATCGGAATCCGCATGAACGCCGCACTTCAACCCACCGCGACCCGCACCACTGCCGAATGGCAGGCGGCCGACACAGCGCACTACCTGCATCCGTTCACCGACTTCAAGGCGCTGGCGGCCAAGGGCTCGCGCGTCATCACCCGCGCGGACAACATCTACCTGTGGGACAGCGAGGGCCACAAGATCCTCGACGCGATGTCGGGCCTGTGGTGCGTCAACGTCGGCTACGGCCAGCAGGCGCTGATCGATGCGGCCACCGCGCAGCTCAAGCAGCTGCCGTTCTACAACTCCTTTTTCCAGACGGCCACGCCACCGGCGATCGAGCTGGCCGAACTGCTGGCCCAGGTCACGCCGCCGCAGTTCAGCCACGTGTTTTTCTCGGGCTCAGGCTCCGAGGGCAACGACACCGTGGTGCGCATGGTGCGGCGCTACTGGGACGTGCTGGGCCAGCCCGAACGCAGCGTCATCATCAGCCGCAAGAACGCGTACCACGGCTCCACAATGGCCGGCGCATCGCTGGGTGGCATGAGCTACATGCATGCGCAGGGTGGCCTGCCGATTCCCGGCATTGTGCACATGGAGCAGCCGTTCTGGTTCGTTCACGGGCACGGGAAATCGCGCGATGAATTCGGCCTCGAAGCCGCACGCTGGCTCGAAACGAAGATCCTTGAAGTGGGTGCCGACAAGGTCGCTGCCTTCATCGGCGAGCCGATCCAGGGCGCCGGCGGCGTGATCGTGCCGCCCGCCACCTACTGGCCCGAGATCCAGCGCATCTGCGACAAATATGGCATCTTGCTGGTCTCCGACGAAGTGATCTGCGGATTCGGTCGCACCGGGAACTGGTGGGGCTGCGAGACCATGGGTTTCAAACCCGACCTGATGACCTTTGCCAAGGGCGTCACCTCCGGCTACATCCCACTCGGTGGCGTGATGGTCAGCGACCGCATCGCGCGGGTGATGATCGACCAAGGCGGAGAGTTCGAGCACGGCTACACCTACAGCGGCCACCCGGTGGCTTGCGCGGTGGCGCTCGCCAACATCCGGCTGATCCAGCGCGAGGGCCTGGTCGACAAGGTGCGCACCGACACCGGCCCCTACTTGGCCCAGCACTTCAAGGCGCTAGCCGGGCACCCGCTGATCGGCGAGGCGCAGTCGGTAGGCCTCATGGGCGCGCTGCAGATCGTCAAGGACAAGGCAAGCGGCACCTGCTTCGACCCCTCACTCGAGGTCGGCATGATCTGCCGGGGTCACTGCTTCGCCAACGGCCTGATCATGCGGGCGGTCGGCGACAGGATGATCATCGCGCCGCCTCTGGTCGTCACGCGCGCCCAGATCGACGACATGGCCGCGCTGATTCGTCTGTGCCTGGACGCCACGCTGCGCGATCTGCAGCAGCGCGGCCTGACGTGAACGGCCGGCCGTGGCTCGCACTTTGCTTGTGACCTCGCTTTTGACTTAAGCTGTGTACTTGCCCTCTCGATTCTTCCCCTTGTTGACGCAACGCCGTTTGGAGATTTCGCAATGACCCGATCGCCACTGAACCCGATGCTCAAGACGCTGGTCACCCTGGCTGCCGCTGCGGCAGTCACTTCCGCTGCGTGGTGGGCCACCCCCGCGGTCGCCCAGGAAGAACAGAAGGTGCTCAACATCTACAACTGGTCGGACTACATCGCGCCCGACACGATCGCCAATTTCGAGAAAGAAACCGGCATCAAGGTGCGTTACGACAATTTCGACAACAACGAAATCGTCCACGCCAAGCTGGTCGCCGGCAAGACCGGCTACGACATCGTGGTGCCGTCGTCGAACTGGGCCAAGCTGCAGGCCGACGGCGGTCTGCTGGCCAAGCTCGACAAATCGCAGCTGCCCAACTACAAGAACCTCGATCCGGCCATCCAGGCGCAACTCGCCAAGCTCGATCCGGGCAACGAGTACATGGTCAACTGGCTGTGGGGCTACACCACGGTGGGCATCAATGTCGACAAGGTGAAGGCGGCTTTGGGTGAATTGCCGATGCCGGCCAATGCGTGGGACCTCGTGTTCAAGCCCGAGTACGTGTCCAAGCTGAAATCGTGCGGCGTGTCGTACCTCGACTCACCGACCGAAGTGGTACCTGCCGCCCTGCACTACCTCGGCAAGCCCTCTTTCAGCAAGACGGCTTCCGACTACGCCGCCGCCGCTGCGCTGCTGAAGACCGTCCGCCCGAGCGTCACGCTGTTCAGCTCGTCGGGCTACATCAACGACATGGCCAACGGCAGCATTTGTGTGGCACTCGGCTGGTCGGGCGACATCAACATCGCACGTCAGCGCGCTATCGACGGCAAGACCGGGCAGAAGCTCGAAGCCCTGATCCCGAAAACCGGCGGCCTGCTGTTCTTCGACGTGATGGTGATCCCCGCCGACGCCCCCCACCCAGGCAATGCGCTGAAGTGGATCAACTACATCCTGAGGCCTGAAGTGCACGCAGCGATCACCAACAAGGTGTTCTACGCCAACCCGAACAAGGAATCCAAGAAGTTCGTGAAGCCCGAAGTGGCCAACAACCCGACCGTCTTTTTGAGCGATGCCGACATGAAGAAGATGGCCGACCCCGACTCGCTGACCAACGACATCCGGCG
>JANXTP010000289.1 GCA_025352345.1 Burkholderiales bacterium
CGGTGGTGACGAAGAGCTTGCGGGTCATGGGAGCACAGGTGAACCAGCCCCGCCGTCATGGCGCACGACAGCTTCGGGCAGCCGGCGATTCTAGGCCGCGGGAGGGTCCCGCGACCGCGACTGGACCCAGCGCGACAGCCCCTGCGCTAGACTGCCGCGGCCCCTCGGTGCAAGCCCTCTCGCCGCCGTTCATCCCCTGTCTGGAACCCCCATGCCCGCCACCGAATCTGCCTTGCTAGAAGCCCTGAAAACGGTGGTCGACCCGAACACGGGCAAGGACTTCGTCAGCACCCGGCAACTGAAGTACCTGCGCATCGAGGACGGCGATGTGGCCTTCGATGTCGAACTGGGCTACCCGGCGAAGAGTCAGCTGCCGATGCTGCGCAAGGCGCTGATCGCCGCCGCCAAGTCGGTGGCCGGCGTCGACAACGTCAGTGCCAACCTGAGCAGCAAGATCATTGCGCATGCAGTGCAGCGCGGTGTGCAGTTGCTGCCGAAGGTGAAGAACATCGTTGCGGTGGCCTCGGGCAAGGGCGGCGTCGGCAAGAGCACCACGGCGGTCAACCTGGCGCTGGCGCTGGCCGCTGAAGGTGCGGCAGTCGGCATCCTCGACGCCGACATCTACGGCCCCAGCCAGCCGATGATGATGGGCCTCGAGGGCAGGCCCGAATCGGCCGACGGCAAATCGATGGAGCCGATGCAGAACTACGGCGTGCAGGTGATGTCGATCGGTTTCCTGGTCGAGGCCGACAGCCCGATGGTCTGGCGCGGTCCGATGGCCACGCAGGCACTCGACCAGTTGCTGCGGCAGACCAACTGGGGCGATCTCGACTACCTGATCGTCGACATGCCGCCCGGCACCGGCGACATCCAGCTGTCGCTGTCGCAGAAGGTGCCGCTGACCGGCGCGGTGATCGTCACCACGCCGCAGGACATTGCGCTGCTCGACGCGAAGAAGGGCATCAAGATGTTCGAGAAAGTCGGCGTGCCCATCCTGGGCATCGTCGAGAACATGGCGGTGCACGTCTGCGAAAAATGCGGCCACGTCGAACATATCTTCGGCGCCGACGGCGGCAAGCAACTCGCGGCCGACTACAAGATGGACTACCTCGGCGCGCTGCCGCTGAACCTGAGCATCCGCGTGCAGGCCGACAGCGGCCGACCCAGCGTCGTGGCGGACCCCGAGGGTGAGATCGCCGGCCTGTACAAGGCGATGGCGCGACAGGTGGCGGTGAAGATCGCCCAGCGGGCGAAGGACTTCTCGGCCAAGTTCCCGTCGATCACGATTTCCAAGGACACTTGAAGGCTGTCGTCGTTGACCGACCTTTCTCAGGAGCACCCCATGATCAAGCACACCCTGTGGACCGCCGCCCTGGTGATGGCATTCACCAGCAACGCCCACGCCGCGGGTGGCAACCAGCCACCGGCCGCTGCGCAAGGCGTCTACATCGTTTCGCCGGCTGATGGCAGCGCCGTCAGCAGCCCGTTCAAGGTGCAGTTCGGCGTCAAGGGCATGACGGTCAGCCCGGCCGGCACCGTCGCCGAGGGCAGCGGGCATTACCACCTGCTGATCAACGCCGGCGTGATCCCGAAGGGCGATGTGATTCCGGCCGACGCGCAGCACCTGCACTTCGGCAAGGGCCAGACCGAAACCGAGCTGAGGCTCGACCCTGGCACCTACAAGCTGACGGTGCTGTTCGCCGACGGCCTGCACAAGTCGTACGGCACTGACATGAGTGCCAGCATCAGCGTCACCGTCAAGTAAAGGCGTGCGGCGACCGCGACCCACTGCGGCGCATTCCGCATGAGCCTCGGGCCCTGGTTGCGCGAAGGCGCACGCACGCTGTGCTTCCGACCACCGCGCACCGCCGAGCTGCAGGCCGGCCCGGCCACGGTGGCGATGCTGCTGGCGCTGATGTTGGGCATCGTCATCGGCGTGCAGCGCTTGGCGATCGACGGGTCGGCCAGGTTCGAGCTCCCCGCGATTCAGAGCGGCTGGCTGACCACGCTGCTGGCGCTGGGCGCCTGCTGGATCGTCGTGCGCAGCCGAGATGCGACCGGCCTGTCGCTGGATCGCCCGCCCATCGCCACGCTGTTCGCGCTTCTGCTTGCGCAGCAGCTGCTGTTGTCGGCGCTGCTGGGTGTGGTGGAGGTCGCTGCGGTGTCCGGGCTGCCGATGCCAGCGTTCGTCGACATCGATGCGTTGCTCGACCCACTGTGGATGGTCTCGCTGCTGTGGTTCGCGCTGGCGGCGCTGGTGCTGCTGTGGCGCGAGGCACCACGTCGCCTTTCGGTGCGCGCGGCCCTTGTTGCTTATGCGGTGCTCAGCGCCACCCTGCCCACGGCCGCACCGGAGGCGCCTTTCTGGCTCGACCCCGCGGAATCGGCAACCGAGCCGGTCGCCGATGCATCCGCACAGACCGAAGAAAGCCGCCGTGATGGCGCGAATGCCGAAGATGGCGGCGGGCCCGCGCCGCTGGCGCTGAGCCAGGAGATGATCGAAGCACAAGCGCGCACCCTGCCCGCCGCACTCGACGGGCTGGCGCCTGGTCGCCCCGGTGTCGTCGATCTGTACGCCATCACCTTCGCGCCGTATGCCGATGAAGACGTGTTCAGCCACGAGGCGACGCTGGTGACCGAGCTGATGCGCAGCCGATTCGACGCGCCGCAGCGGGTGGTGCACCTGCAGAACCATGCGCGCAGCGTCGCCGAGTTGCCCTGGGCCACGCCGCTGAACCTGCACCGCACGATCCAGCGAATGGCGACGCTGATGAACCGCGACGAGGACATCCTGTTCATTCACCTGACCTCGCACGGCGCGCGCGATGGCCAGCTTGCGGCCGAGTTCGATCCGCTGGTGGTTGATTCGGTCACGCCGAAACAACTCAGCGCCTGGCTGGACGAAGCCGGTGTGCGCTACCGCGTGATCTCGATCTCGGCCTGCTTCTCGGGCTCGTGGGTCGCGCCGCTGTCCGGCCCGGGCACACTGGTGATGACGGCCGCCGACGCCGACCACACGTCCTACGGCTGCGGAAGCCTGTCGCCACTGACCTTCTTCGGCCGCGCGATGTACGACGAGCAACTGCGCCACACCCATTCGTTCGAGGATGCGTTTGCCGCGGTGCGACCGGTGATCGCCCAGCGCGAAAAAGAGGCTGGCAAGACCGATGGCTACTCGAACCCGCAGATCGCCGTGGGCGCAGCCATCCGCGGCCCGCTGCTGAGCCTGCAGCAGCGGCTCGATGCAATGCCGCCAGCGCCGCGCTGACCTGCCGACGCCCCGCCCGGTAAGGCGCGCGGCGCTTCCTACAATCGAATCGCCGCCGGCACGGCGAACCTCAACCCTTCACAGGCACCGCGACGGTGTGACGCATGAGCATCAAGAGCGACAAGTGGATCCGCCGGATGGCCGAGACGACCGGGATGATCGAGCCCTTCGAGCCGGGGCAGGTGCGGCATGCCGCCGACGGCCAGAAGATCGTCAGCTACGGCACCAGCAGCTACGGCTACGACATCCGCTGCGCGCCCGAATTCAAGGTGTTCACGAACATCTACAGCACCGTGGTCGATCCGAAGAACTTCGACGAGAAGAGCTTTGTCGACATCAACGCCGACGTGTGCGTGATCCCGCCCAACAGCTTCGCGCTGGCGCGCACGCTCGAGTACTTCCGCATCCCGCGCAATGTGCTCACCATCTGCCTGGGCAAGAGCACCTATGCACGCTGCGGGATCATCGTCAACGTGACGCCGTTCGAGCCCGAGTGGGAGGGCTATGTCACGCTGGAGTTCAGCAACACCACGCCGCTGCCGGCCAAGATCTACGCGGGCGAGGGCTGTGCGCAGGTGCTGTTCTTCGAGAGCGACGAGGTCTGTGAAACCAGCTACAAAGACCGCGGCGGCAAGTACCAGGGCCAAAAAGGCGTGACACTGCCGAAGACCTGAGCCGCGGGTTCTGGCCGCACATTCCGGAGGTGTCGCAATGAAATGGGAAGGCAACCGAGAGAGTGACAACGTCGAGGACGCGCGCTCTGGTGGCGGGGGCGGTGGTGGCTTCAACCTCGGCGGCGGGCGCAATATCGGCATCGGCTCCATCGTGGTGGCGCTGCTCGGCGGCTGGATCTTCGGTATCAACCCGCTGACCATCCTGGGTGTGATCGATGGCGGATCGGGTGGTCTGGCGCCGCAGGTGCAGCAGGCGCCTGCGGCCAAACCACCCGCCAACGACAAGCAGGCCGCCTTCGTTTCCACCGTGCTGGCCGACACCGAAGACGTGTGGAAGGCCCAGTTCACGCAGGCCGGCTCGGTCTACGAGGAGTCGAAGCTGCGCCTGTTCCGCGGCCGCGAGCCGACCGCCTGCGGGCAGGGCGACGCCGCGATGGGCCCGTTCTACTGCCCCGGCGACCGCAAGGTCTACATCGACCTGGCTTTCTTCGACACGCTCTCACAGCGCCTGGGCTCGCCCGGCGATTTCGCGCAGGCCTATGTGATCGCCCACGAGGTCGGCCACCATGTGCAGAACCTGCTCGGCATCACCGACAAGGTCGATGCGATGCGTGGGCGCGTCAGCGAGGTGGAGCAGAACGCGCTGAGCGTGCGCGTCGAGTTGCAGGCCGACTGCTTCGCCGGCGTGTGGGCGCACGATTCGCAGAAGAGCAAGGGCTGGCTGGACAACGGCGACATCGAAGAGGCGCTGAACGCCGCCAGCCACATCGGCGACGACACCCTGCAGCGCCAGTCACGCGGCACCGTGGTGCCCGAGAGCTTCACCCACGGCACCAGCGCTCAGCGTGTGAAATGGTTTCAGCGCGGGCTGCAGGGCGGCAGCCTGCAGCAGTGCAATACCTTCGACAAGAAGCCGTTGTAGGGACGGGCGGAGCGGGCTTCGACTCCATTGGTACGGGCTGGCAGCATCGGCGGCGCGTACTGCCTTGAAAACAACTCGCACGGACCAAGCGTCCGGCATGTTTGCCTCCTGGCGTGTGACTCGCCCCTCGGTCAGGGCTTGCTTTGCAACCTGTCGATCGTGTCCAAGAGTTCTGCCATGGTGGCCTTGCAGTAGGCTGCCTTCGGCGGGTCGGCGCGCAGTGCCTCAAGCGAACGGTCAATCGCCTTGTCAAGCTGATGCCAGTCGACAGCGGCCCGCGCCTTGAGGCCTGCCTCGGCCGAGTCCCATGCGATCTCCAGGTCCTTGATGCGGGCCTTGGCACCTGGGAGGTCGCCTTTGTTGACGATGCCGGAAACGTCGGCCGCAATGGTGCGAAAGGGAGTGAGGTCCCCCAGGCGCGATGTGGTGGCGGCGGCCGTACCGGCTGGCTGCTGTGCCGTTGCTGCTGGGGCGTTTGTCGTTTGTTCGGGCGACTTCGAGCAGCCTGTGGCGATGACCAGCAGCAGCGCCGTCGCCGCGCACGCAGCAGACCGAGTGAGCAAGTTGTGAGTGTTCACGGGGCTTCCTGGAACGGTAGAGGGTTGAGAGGTAGAGCGCATCGATTGGTTGTTCAATCGGCACCTCGTTGTGCAGACCGGTGGTTCTGGCTGAACTGTGCAGTGGCCACCAGCGCCACGATCACGGTGAGGAACAGTGCGCTGGTCCACATGGCGCCCACGCCCAGGCCGCCATAGGTCTTGGCCTGGGTCAGCAG
>JANXTP010000366.1 GCA_025352345.1 Burkholderiales bacterium
CCTCGTCCATGAACGGTTGGCGGCGCGCTTCGTTGGCGCGAGTAATCCGGATACCTTCGCGCAGGTACTGCTCCAGAAAACCCAGCAACAGGCTGAACTGGGGATTGCCGGTGCATTCACCGATGGCGCGATGAAACGCCAGGTCTTCATCGACGCCATCCTGACCGGCAGCCACCGCAACATCGATGGTCTTGAGCGTACGACGCAGAGAGGCGATCTGGGTGCGGGTCGCGCGTTGCGCAGCGAGCGCGGCGATCTCGCCTTCGAGCACGCGCCGCACCTCGACCACATGCACGAGGGACTTGACCGATTCGAGCACCTTCGGATCGAAGGCCAGCGGATGGTGCAGCGGCGCAGGAACGACGAATACGCCGGAGCCCTGGCGCGACAGCAGCAGGTTGCGTGACTTGAGCTGGTGTACGGCTTCCCGCACGACAGTGCGCGACACGCCATGCGCCAGCGCCAGTTGCTGCTCGGTGGGCAAGCGGTCTCCGGGGGCCAGGGCACCCGACTCGATCTGCTCGGCAAGGCGAACGGCCAAGCGGTCCGATAGCCGCGAGGCCATCAGCGGCAGAGGGGACGCAAGGGACGCTGGATTCGGCATTTTGATCTGATCATCATACAAATTACAGGTCGTCCCGTTATTGACGTTTCCCCGCATAGCGCGAGCCGACCGGATTAAAGATACTGGCGCGGAACTGCGGTGCATCGGCGCGTGGTTCCGTTCGTAAACTGCATATTGAAAATTTACCAAGCATGGCCAGCGTCACCATTCAGGCAGTCAGGAAAAATTTCGGTTCGGTCGAAATCCTTCACGGGGTAGACATCGAGATTGCCGATGGCTCGTTCACCGTTCTGGTTGGCCCCTCGGGCTGTGGCAAATCGACCTTGCTGCGGATGATCGCCGGCCTGGAAGAAGTGAGCGGAGGCGAGATCCGCATCGGTGACAAGCTCGTCAACGACGTGCCGCCCAAGCAGCGCGACATCGCGATGGTGTTCCAGAATTACGCGCTCTATCCGCACATGACGGTGCGCGACAACATGGCGTTCTCGCTGATCCTTGCCAAGCAGGACCAGGCGGTGGTCAATGAAAAAGTCGGGCGTGCTGCAACGATCCTCGGCTTGATGGACCTGCTCGACCGCTACCCGCGCCAGCTGTCCGGCGGCCAGCGCCAGCGTGTTGCCATGGGCCGTGCCATCGTGCGCGACCCGCAGGTCTTCCTGTTCGACGAACCGCTGTCCAACCTCGACGCCAAGTTGCGCGTGGCCATGCGCAGCGAAATCAAGGAACTCCACCAGCGCCTGAAAACCACTTCGATCTACGTCACTCACGACCAGATCGAGGCCATGACGATGGGCGACAAGATCGTCGTCATGCGCGACGGCTACATCGAGCAGACCGGCAGTCCGCTGGAGCTGTACGACCATCCGGTGAACCTGTTCGTGGCCGGCTTCATCGGTTCGCCAGCCATGAATTTCCTGCCCGGAACCCTGCGCGTGGCGGGCGGCGCCGCCAGCGTCGAACTGGGCGATGGCACCAAGCTTATGGCCCCGACGAACGCGGGCGGTGTCGATGGCCAATCGGTTGTCTATGGCACCCGGCCCGAGCACATGCTGCTGGTCGGCGCCCAGACCGATGCCAGCATTCCGCTGAAGGTCGCGGTGGTCGAACCCACGGGCGCAGAGACATTCGTGGCCTGCCGCCATCAGGGCAGCGAGTTGTCGGTGGTGTTCCACGAACGGCACGACTTCGCGCCGGGAAGCACCATCCATCTGCAGCCCGACCTGCAGCGTGCGCACCTGTTCGACGCAGCCAGTGGCAAACGGCTCGCTGCCTGAAGACAGCCTATTTTCGACCTCGGTGCGATGTCTCGCACTTTTAAAAACCCAGCAGGAGAGACGAGATGCAACAGTTCAATCGCCGCAAGATCCTTGAAGGTGGCGCCGGCATAGCCGCTGCCACGGCACTCGGTTCGACCACCGCACTGTGGTCCTCGGCAGCACAGGCGCAAACGCTGGCGCTGACGCCTGAGAAAGATGCCAAGTTGCGCGTGCTGCGCTGGAGCCGCTTCGTTCAAGGTGACATCGACGCCTACATGGCCAACGTCAAGCGCTTCACCGAGAAGACCGGCATCGAGGTCCGCGTGGACAACGAGGGCTGGGAAGACGTTCGGCCCAAGGCCGCCGTGGCCGCCAACACCGGCGCCGGTCCCGACATCATTTTGTCGACCAACGACGATGCCAACCTGTACCCGGACAAGCTGCTCGATGTCACCGACGTCGCCGAATACCTCGGCAAGAAATACGGCGGCTGGTATCCGGCCGGTGAGATGTTCATGCGTCCCGATGGCAAGAAGTGGATCGGGCTGCCGCTCGGCGCTTCGGGCTCGCTCATCGTGTACCGCGAAAGCATGGTCAAGGCGGCAGGTTTCGACACCTTTCCC
>JANXTP010000333.1 GCA_025352345.1 Burkholderiales bacterium
AGAACACCCGCTACCTGATCAACCCGACCGGCCGCTTCGTCATCGGCGGCCCGCAGGGCGACTGCGGCCTCACCGGCCGCAAGATCATCGTCGACACCTACGGCGGCGCCTGCCCGCACGGCGGCGGCGCCTTCAGCGGCAAGGACCCGAGCAAGGTCGACCGCAGTGCTGCGTATGCAGCACGCTATGTCGCGAAGAACATCGTCGCGGCCGGCTTGGCGCGCCAGTGCCAGATCCAGGTCGCCTATGCGATCGGTGTGGCCAAGCCGATGAACATCACCGTCTACACCGAAGGCACCGGCGTGCTGCCCGACGACCAGCTGTCGGCATTGGTGGCCGAGCACTTCGACCTGCGGCCCAAGGGCATCATCCAGATGCTGGATCTGCTGCGCCCGATCTACGAAAAGACCGCCGCCTACGGCCACTTCGGCCGCGACGAGCCCGAGTTCGCCTGGGAGCGGGCAGACAAGGTCGCGTTGCTGCGAGCCGCTGCGGGCCTGTAAACCTACCCCGTTGGTGACCGGGCTCGCGCTGCTTGCCTGGGCCGCTGGCATGACCGGCAGATCGGTGCCCTGCCCAGGCCCCTCTGAGACCACGGTCCGACCAACTGCGCTCGCGTTGCGTGCGGGCATCGTCTCAAGCCGATCGGACAGCGGCCGATTACAATAGCTTCAGTCCGAGGAGCGTTGCAAGGCACATCAGTGTCCCAGGCTCGGAATTCATCATTGCAACCGCGCTCACCCGCACGATGGTTCTTCGTGGGTGAGTGAGTCTTTCATCGACCATTCCTTGTGTTGTCGTGCGGGTTCCTCATTCATCGGAGCCTGACATGAACGCTGTACTGAAACCCACCGCCGCTGTGGCCCACGATTACGCGATCGCCAACCTGTCGCTGGCCGACTTCGGTCGCAAGGAAATCAAGATCGCCGAGACCGAGATGCCCGGCCTGATGGCGATCCGCGAAGAGTTCACCAGGAGCCAGCCGCTAAAAGGTGCACGCATCACCGGCAGCATCCACATGACGATCCAGACCGCCGTGCTGATCGAAACGCTGCAGGCGCTCGGTGCCAGCGTGCGCTGGGCCTCGTGCAACATCTATTCGACGCAAGACCATGCCGCTTCGGCGCTGGTCGTCAAGGGCACGCCGATCTTTGCGTACAAGGGCGAGACGCTGGCCGACTACTGGGACTACACGCACCGCATCTTCGAATTCGGCGCCAAGGGCTCCGAAGGCGAAGGCCCGAACATGATCCTCGACGACGGTGGTGACGCCACGCTGCTGATGCACCTGGGCAAGCGCGCCGAGACCGACGCGTCGGTGCTGAACAACCCGGCCAGCGAAGAAGAGACCTGCCTGTATGCCGCCATCAAGGCCAAGCTCGCGGTGGATGCCACCTGGTACAGCCGCAAGGGCGCGCAGATCATCGGCGTGACCGAGGAAACCACCACCGGCGTGCACCGCCTGAAGGAAATGAGTGCCGCCGGCACGCTGATGTTCCGCGCTATCAACGTCAACGACAGCGTCACCAAGAGCAAGTTCGACAACCTGTACGGCTGCCGCGAATCGCTGGTCGATTCGATCAAGCGCGCCACCGACGTGATGATCGCCGGCAAGGTCGCTGTCGTGGCTGGCTACGGCGACGTGGGCAAGGGCTCGGCGCAGGCGCTGCGTGCACTGAGCGCGCAGGTCTGGGTCACCGAGATCGACCCGATCAACGCACTGCAGGCCGCGATGGAAGGCTACAAGGTCGTGACGATGGACTACGCCGCCGACAAGGCCGACATCTTCGTCACCGCCACCGGCAACAAGCGCGTCATCACCCATGCGCACATGGCGGCGATGAAGGACGAGGCCATCGTCTGCAACATCGGCCACTTCGACAACGAGATCGACATCGCGTCACTCGAGAAGTACGAATGGGACGAGATCAAGCCGCAGGTCGACCACGTGAAATTTCCTTCTATTGACGGCAAAGAAGGCAAGAAGATCATCATGCTGGCCAAGGGTCGGCTGGTGAACCTAGGCTGCGCCACCGGCCACCCGAGCTTCGTGATGTCGGCCAGCTTCGCCAACCAGACGATCGCGCAGATCGAGCTGTTCACCAAGAGCAGCCAATACGAGAACGGCCAGGTCTATGTGCTGCCGAAGCACCTCGACGAAAAGGTCGCGCGGCTGCACCTGAAGAAGGTCGGCGCGATGCTGACCGAGCTGTCGGACGAGCAGGCCGGCTACATCGGGGTGTCGAAGGCCGGGCCTTACAAGCCCGACACCTACCGGTATTGAGCTGCATTGCGTGCCGATCAGTTGCTTCTACAACGCGGTCTCGCACCCACGCGATCGGCTGCGCAGCGGCTGATCGACCGGGGCGGCGTGCGCTGGCTCGGCCCGAAGGGCTGGGCCGTTCCGCGCAAGGCGGGCGAAGACCTGCCGGAGGGCTGCCAGGTTGAAGTCACCGACGACGCCGAGCTGCGCTTCGTGTCGCGCGGCGGGCTGAAGCTGGAAGCTGCACTGGAGCGTTGCGGCTTCGCGGTCGATGGTGCCAAGGGCCTGGATGCCGGGCAGAGCACCGGCGGCTTCACCGACCTGCTGCTGCAGCGAGGCGCGAAGTCTGTGGTCGGTATCGAGGTCGGCCACGGCCAGTTGCATCCGCGGCTGATCGCCGACCCGCGCGTCGAATGCCATGAAGGCGTCAACGCGCGCGATGTCGTCGGCAGCGCATTCGCTGCGGCGCATGCCGAAGGCTCGTTCGACATCGTGACCGGCGACCTGTCGTTCATTTCGCTGACGCTGGTGCTGCCAACGTTGCGGCGCTATCTGAAACCGACGGGGCAGCTGCTGATGCTGGTCAAGCCGCAGTTCGAGCTGCAGCCCGAACACATCGGCAAGGGCGGCATCGTCAAGAACGCGCGCAGCTTCCAGGAGGTCGAAACGCGCATCCGCGCGGCCTGCGCTGAACACCGCCTGAAAGTGCGCGACTATTTCCAGAGCGCGGTCACCGGCACCGGCCACGGCGTCACCGCGGGCAACATTGAATTCTTCGTGTGGGCGCAGCCCGTCATGAGCGCCGCTGAATCACCATGAGCAACACACTTCCGCTGAGCCTCGAATTCTTCCCGCCGAAGACACCCGAAGGCGTGGTCAAGCTGGCGGCCGTGCGGCAGCAGCTTTACGCGTTGAAGCCGGAGTTCTGTTCGGTCACCTACGGCGCCGGCGGCGGCACGCAGGACGGCACGCTAGCCACCGTGCGGGCGATCCAGGCCGAGCACATTGAAGCGGCGCCGCACTTCTCCTGCATCGGCGCCAGCGCCACCGGCGTGCGCGAACAGCTCGCGCAGTTCAAGGCCGCCGGCCTGCGGCGCATCGTCGCGTTGCGCGGCGACCTGCCCAGCGGCTACGGCCGATCCGGCGAATTCCGCTATGCCAGCGACCTGGTCGCGTTCATCCGCCAGGAGACCGGCGACCACTTCCACGTCGAGGTCGCGGCCTACCCGGAAATGCACCCGCAGGCCGCGTCGCCGCAGGCCGATCTGCAGGCGTACACCACCAAGGTGAAGGCCGGTGCGAACAGCGCGATCACGCAGATGTTCTTCAACACCGACGCCTACTTCCGTTTTGTCGACGAGGCCTATGCGCTCGGTGCCGACATCCCGGTGGTGCCCGGCATCATGCCGATCACCAACGCCAGCGGCATCATGCGCTTTGCCGACGGCTGCGGCACCGAGATCCCGCGCTGGATGCGGCTGCGGCTGGCAGGCTTCGGCGACGACAGCGAATCGATCCGCGCCTTCGGCCTCGACGTCATCACCGACCTGTGCGACCAGCTGCGCACCGCCGGCGTGCCAGGCCTGCACTTCTACACGATGAACCAGTCGGCCGCGGTGCTGGAGATCTGCAAGCGCCTGGGGTTGTAGCGGCCAAGCGGCGGGATGCAGCCGCCACGGTGAGAATGTGGGCTGTTTCTGGAAAGCGCACCCATGGCTATCGTCCCGCCCTACATTGCCCCCAGCCACTTCGACGATGCCGAATCGGCGCTGGCCCATGTGCGCGGCATCTACGACGGCAATGTGGCGCACCTGCGCGACGCGCTCGGTCGCTTCGTCGCCGGTGAGGCGCTGGCCACGCGGGTGCGCGCCTGTTACCCGTATGTGCGGGTACGCACCGACACCGTCGCGCGCGCCGATTCGCGGCTGAGCTACGGCTTCGTTGCAGGCCCTGGCACCTTCGAGACGACAGTGACGCGGCCGGATTTGTTCGGCGACTACTACCGGCAGCAGTTCGAGCTGCTGCTGCGCAACCACCAGGTGTCGATCGAGATCGGCACCAGCACGCAGCCGATCCCGGTGCATTTTTCGCTTGCCGACAATGACCACCTTGAGGGCTCGCTGGACCCGGCGCGCCGGCTGCTGATGCGCGATCTGTTCGACCTGCCCGACCTGGCGGCGATGGACGACGGCATTGCCAACGGCACCTACGAACCCGCGCCCGGCAAGGACGGCAAGGTCAGGCAGCCGCTGGCGCTGTTCACCGCGCCGCGTGTGGACTACTCGCTGCACCGGCTGCGCCACTACACCGGCACCGCGCCCGATCTCTTCCAGAACTTCGTGCTGTTCACCAACTACCAGTTCTACATCGACGAGTTCGTGCGCCTGGGCCAGGCGGCAATGAGCGATCCGACCAGCGCCTACACCGCGTTCGCCGAACCCGGCGGCGTGATCACGCGGCGTGTCGGACTGCCGACCCAGGCGGGCGATGCGTTGGGCGTGCCGCCGCCGCGCCTGCCGCAGATGCCCGCCTACCACCTGCTGCGCGACGATCGCGCGGGCATCACGATGGTCAACATCGGCGTCGGCCCGTCGAACGCGAAGACCATCACCGACCACATCGCGGTGCTGCGCCCGCACGTGTGGATCATGCTCGGCCACTGCGCTGGCCTGCGCACCACGCAGCAGTTGGGCGACTACGTGCTGGCCCACGGCTATGTGCGCGAGGACCATGTGCTCGACGAAGACCTGCCGCTGTGGGTGCCGATCCCGCCGCTGGCCGAGGTGCAGGTCGCGCTGGAAGCCGCGGTCGCCGAGGTGACGCAGCTGCAGGGCTACGAGCTCAAGCGCATCATGCGCACCGGCACGGTGGCCAGCACCGACAACCGCAACTGGGAGCTGCTGCCCTCGCACCATGCGGCGACGACACCGGATCGCCGTTTCAGCCAGAGCCGCGCGGTGGCACTCGACATGGAAAGCGCCACCATCGCCGCCAACGGCTTCCGCTTTCGCGTGCCCTACGGCACGCTGCTGTGCGTGAGCGACAAGCCGCTGCACGGCGAGATCAAGCTGCCGGGCATGGCCAACCGCTTCTACCGCGCGCGGGTCGGTCAGCACCTGCGCATCGGCATCCGTGCACTCGAGCTGTTGCGCGAGCAAGGCTTCGACCAGTTGCACAGCCGCAAGCTGCGCAGCTTCGCTGAAGTGGCGTTCCAGTGATGGCTCGTTGCTGCAGATGAGTGCTCCGGCCGTGCCTGCGCCGACGATCGCGCTGCGTGATGTGGTCAAGCGCTACGCGAGCGGCACGCTGGCCTTGCAGGGCATCTCGTTCGATGTCGGGGCCAGGGAGTTTGTCTCGCTGCTCGGGCCCTCGGGCTGCGGCAAGAGCACGGTGCTGCGGCTGATCGCCGGGCTCGATGCGGCGACCAGCGGACGCATCGCCTCGCCCGCGCTCGGCAGTGACACCACACGCGACACCGCCTTCGTGTTCCAGGACGCGACGCTGATGCCCTGGGCCAGCGTCTTCGACAACGTCTGGCTGCCGCTGCGGCTGGCGGGGCGGTCGAAGGCCGAGGCCGCGCCAGAGGTGCGGCGGGTGCTGGCCTTGGTCGGTCTCGCCGACTTTGAGGCGGCCTTTCCTGCCGAGCTGTCCGGCGGCATGCGGATGCGCACCTCGATCGCTCGCGCGCTGGTGACGCAGCCGCGCGTGCTGCTGATGGATGAGCCCTTTGCCGCACTCGACGAGATCACTCGCCAGCGGCTCAACGCCGACCTGCTGGCGTGGTGGCAGTTGAACGCGCTGGCCGTGGTGTTCGTCACCCACAGCGTGTTCGAGGCGGTGTTCCTGAGCCAGCGCGTGCTGGTGATGGGCGCGCGGCCGGGCCGCATCGTGGCCGAGGTCATCGTCGACGAACCCGTGCCGCGCACCGCCGAGTTCCGCACCTCGCAGCGCTACGCGCAGACCTGCCGCGCGGTGACGCAGGCATTGAAAGCCGCATCGGTGGCAGACGGGCTAGGCGCGTGAGGCAATGGCTGCCGCTGCTGAGTGTGATCGGCTGGCTGCTGGCCTGGGAGGCGCTGGTGCGTATCGTGCAAATACCTGCCTACACGCTGCCCGCACCGAGCCTGGTGCTGCAGACGCTGTGGGCCAACCTCGGCTCGCTGTCGATGAGTTGGTGGTTCACGCTGAAGATCACTTTCGGCGCGCTGGCGCTGGCGTGTCTGGGCGGCGTGCTGATTGCTACGGCGTTCGCCTTGTCGGCATCGCTTGAAGCGGTGCTGCTGCCGGTAGCGGTGGTGCTGCAGGTGACGCCTGTGGTGGCGATCGCGCCGCTGATGCTGATCTACATCGACAGCACCACCGCCGCGCTGCTGCTGTGCGCCTGGATCGTCGCCTTCTTTCCGATCCTCTCCAACACGGTGATGGGACTGCGCGCAGCCGACCCCTTGCTGCGCGACCTGTTCCGGCTGTACCGCGCCACACCGCTGCAGCGGCTGCGGCTGCTGCTGATGCCGAGTGCGCTGCCGTATTTCGTTGCCGGCTTGAAAGTCTCGGGCGGGCTGAGCCTGATCGGTGCGGTCACCGCTGAAATGGTCGCCGGCGCCGCCGGCCGTGAGACCGGGCTGGCTTCGCGCATCCTGGAGGCGAGTTTTCGCACCGAGACACCGAAGATGTTCGCTGCCTTGCTGCTGCTGGTCGCGACCGGTCTGATGATCTACGGTGCGTCGAACGCGCTGTCGCATCGGCTGCTGGCGCGCTGGCATGCGCTGGAGCAATCTCGGAAATCCCCTGAACCCAGGAGCCATTGATGCTGAACGTTTTCTTTCGCCACGCCACGGTCGCATGGATCCACTGGCTCGTTGTGGCAGCGTGCCTGTCGTCCCCGTGGGCCCATGCCGAAGACAAGGTGCGCTTTGCCACCAACTGGAAGGCCCAAGCGGCGCACGGTGGCTTCTACCAGGCAATTGCCGACGGCACGTACAAGAAGTACGGGTTGGACGTGACCCTGCTGCAAGGCGGTCCGCAAGTGAACAACCGGCCGCTGCTGCCGGCAGGGCGCATCGACTTCCTGATGACCGGCAACCTGCTGCACAGCTTCGACAACGTGAGGAACGGGGTGCCCACCATCGTCGTGGCGAGCATGTTCCAGAAGGACCCGCAGGCGCTGATCGCCCACCCGGGCCAGGGCTATGCGAACTTCGAGGCGCTGAAATCAGCCCCACTGGCGCTGATCGCAAAAGACGCGCAGTTCAGCTGGTGGCAATGGCTGAAGGTCGCACATGGTTTCCGCGACGAGGCCTTGAAGCCCTACAACTACAACCTCGGTCCCTTCCTTGCCAACCCGAAGGCCATCCAGCAAGGCTATTCGGTGGCCGAGCCGATCTATGTCGAAGACCAGGGGCACTTCAAGCCGGTGGTGCACCTGCTGGCCGACCACGGCTTCAGCACCTATTCGACGGTGATCGAGGCGCGCGCGGAAATGGTCACTAAGCAGCCTGAGCTGGTGCAGCGCTTTGTCGACGCGTCGATCATCGGCTGGGTCAACTACCTGTACGGCGACCGCAGCGCTGCGCACGCACTGATGAAGCGCGACAACCCGGAAATGAGCGATGCCGAACTGGAGGCCTCGGTGGCCTTGATGAAGCAGCAGGGCATCGTCGATTCGGGCGAGGCGCTGACGCTGGGCATCGGCGCGATGAACCCGGCGCGCATCCAGGACTTCTATCAGCAGATGGTCAAGGCCGGCCTGTACCAATCCGGCGATGTGGATCTGAGCCGGGTGGCGACGATGCAGTTCGTCAACAAGCAGGTCGGTGTGCCGCTGAAGGCGACGCTGTTGCAACGCTGAGCAGGGGCTGACCCGGGCTACAGCGGTACGGGCATGCGCCGATAACGAAATGAGAGGAGTGCATGCACGCTCCGCATTCAACGCCCGCCATGTCCAACCCCATACAGACGCCTGAGTTCACTCGCCTGACGCGGCCGCTGGCCGACCTGTCGGCCTGGGTCGCGTTCTTCCGTGACGCCGAGATCCCGGTGATGGCAGACTCTGCCGACGCGCTCGAGGCGATGCGCGAGCGCGAAGACGATGTCGACGCCAATCTGATCGGCGAGATGATTGCCGACGACCCGCTGATGACGCTGAAGGTGATGGCCTACGGTGCCAAGAACCGCCCCGCACGCGTGGTGACAGAGCCCGAAACGGTGACCTCCACGCTGGTGATGATGGGCATCTCACCCTTCTTCCGGGCCTTCGGCCCGCAGCCTGTGCTAGAGGACATGCTGGCCGACCGGCCTGAGGCCCTGGTTGGATTGAAAGCGGTACTGCGCCGGGCCAGCCGGGCCGCGAACTTCGCGCTGTCGTTCGCTGTGCACCGCTTCGACCCAGACGCCGCCGTGATACATCAGGCCGCCCTGCTGCATGACTTTGCCGAGATGCTGCTGTGGTGCCACGCGCCCGACCTGGCGTTCGCCATTCGCGATGCGCAATTGACCGACCCGACGTTGCGGTCAAGCACCGAGCAGCGCAGAACGTTGAATGTCGAACTGCTCGATCTGCAGCACGCGTTGATGCTGGAGTGGCATCTGCCCGACCTGCTGGTGCGCATCACCGACGACAAGCAATCCAAGCACCCCAACGTTCAATGCGTGATGCTGGGCGTGCGGCTGGCCCGACATACTGCAGCCGGATGGGACAACGCCGCCATCCCCGACGACGTCA
>JANXTP010000334.1 GCA_025352345.1 Burkholderiales bacterium
TTGTCGGTGCCCCACTGGATGTTGATCGGTGCGGCGGTCGAGCGCGCGAGCCGGCGGTACGAATTGACGTAGGGAGCGAACAGCGCCATCGCCGCCGGCGTGTACTTCTGCAGGCCGCCGATGTACCAGTAAAACTCCTTCGACGGCGTGCCATCCGGGTTGCTGAAGATGTTTTTGCCGGTGACCTTGTTGATCACGCTCTGGTGCACATGCATCGCGCTGCCGGGCTCGTTGGACATCGGCTTGGCCATGAAGGTGGCGTACATCTCGTGGCGCATTGCCGCCTCGCGGATCGTGCGCTTGAAGAAGAACACCTCGTCGGCCAGCCCCAGCGGGTGGTCGTGGAAAAAGTTGATCTCCATCTGGCCGGCACCGACCTCGTGGATCAGCGTGTCGACGTTCAGCTCCATCTTCTCGCAGTAGTCGTAGATGTCCTCGAACAGCGGGTCGAATTCATTGACCGCATCGATCGAATACGCCTGCCGCGAGGTCTCGGCGCGGCCGCTGCGGCCCTTCGGCGGCCGCAGCGGCGTGTTGGGGTCGGCGTTGCGCTCGATCAGGTAGAACTCGAGCTCGGGGGCCACCACCGGCGCCCAGCCTTCGGCGTCATAGAGATCGCAGATGCGGCGCAACACCGAGCGTGGGGCATACGGAATCATCACGCCGTCGCGGTCGTAGCAGTCGTGAATGACTTGCGCGGTCGGATCGGTGGCCCATGGCACGATGCGCACGGTGGACGCGTCGGGGCGCAGGTGCATGTCGCGGTCGGTGGCGTGAATCACGTCGTAATACGGGCCTTCGGCCGGGAATTCACCGGTCACCCCGATCGCGACGATCGCCTCGGGCAGCCGCATACCGCGGTCTTCGGTGAATTTTTCGCGCGGCAGGATCTTGCCGCGGGCCACGCCGGTGAGGTCGGGCACCAGGCATTCGATCTCGGTCACGCGGCGTTCGTTGAACCAGTTTTCGAGGTCACTGAACGTGAAGTTTTCTCGGGCCACCATGGGATGTCACCTTGAGGAGTTGCAGTCGTTGTCGTGTGGATCTTCGTGGATCTGTCAGCACGCCCCATCGGGGCCTCGGTGACGGTCGCGAAAGTTGCTGCAGGCTCGCCCGAAGGCTTCGAACAGTTGGGTCGATACCGGATTGAGGTGCGCTTCCCACTCCGGATGCCACTGCACCCCGAGCAGAAAGCCGGACGAGGGCGTGGCTCCGATGCCCAGCGAGAACGCCTCGATCAGTCCATCGGGCGCACGCGCTTCGACGCGCAAACCGGACGCCAGCCGCCGCACGCCCTGGCCGTGCACCGAGTTGACTTCGATCGCCTCGCGATTGAGCAGGCGCGACAGCAGGCCGCCAGGTTCCAGACCGACCGAATGGGCCGGACCGTAGACCACGTCGAGCGTGCCCTCATCGGCGCCGCGGTGGTCGAGCTGTCCGTCGATTTCATGAACCGCTTGAAACAGGCTACCGCCGAGCGCGACGTTGACCTCCTGAAAACCGCGGCAAATCGCCATCAGCGGGATGCCGCGCGCGATCGCCTGCGGGATCAGCGCCAACGTCGCGGCATCACGGTCGGGATCGAGCGGCAGGCTGGTGTCGTGCACCGCCTCGCCGAAATGGCTGGGGTGGACATTGGAAGGCGAGCCGGTCAGCAACACGCCGTCTGCCAGGTCGAGCAGCGCGCTCAGCTCGTCTGGGCCTTCGATGGTGGTGAACAGCAGGGGCGTGCAACCGGCCAGTCGAATGGCATCGGTGTATTTCTTGCCAACGGTGTGGCTGATGTGTTCCTCCACCCTGCGGTGGCAGGCTGGCACAAGGACGATGGGTTTGCGTTTCATGGGTTTTTGAGAGACGGCGCCCGGCTTCCATCGCGGTGCGCCCGCCACAGAGACAGGTCATGCCGACGCGTGCAATGACTGTGTCCGCGGCCTGTGTTCACAGCAGATCCTTCAATCGGTAATAGGCCATGCCGGCGACCAGCGCTGGCGTGCGTAACAGCTTACCGCCTGGAAATGCCCGGTGCTTCAGGTGGCTGAAGGTGTCGAAGCGGCGCGCATCACCGTCAATCGCCTCGGCCACCAGCTTGCCTGCAATGCCGGTCAGTGACAGGCCGTGGCCAGAAAATCCCTGCAGGTAGTAGACATTAGACAAACCACTTGAAGAACCACCCTGCAGGCGATCCGACAGGCGACCGAAGTCCGGCGCCCGGTTCATCGAGATGTCGACAAAACCACCCCAGGCGAATTCGACGTCTGTGTTGTTGAGTTGCGGAAAGGTCTGCGCCATGCGCTTTTGCATGCTGGCCGCCAGGTTCGTCGGTGTCGCGGTGCTGTAGCTGACGCGCCCGCCGTAGAGCATGCGGTGATCGACGCCTGCTGCAGTGGTGCTACTGGCGACACGGAAGTAATCAAGCACGAAGTTGGTATCGCAGACCGCCGCGCCCGAGGGGATCAGCGACTGAGCCAATGCGACATCCAGCCCCTTGGACGCAATGATGTATGTGCCGACCGGCATGATGCGCGGCTCCAGCATCGGCGCCACGCCCTGCAGGTACACATTGCCCGCCAGCAGCACGTGTGCGGCTCGCACGCTGCCCCCGGCGGTGCGCAGCCGTACCGCGCCGCCGGGGGTGACTGCCGCATCGAGCGCAGTGACCGTGGAGTTTTCGAACAGATGCACCCCGAGCTGGGCCGCCGCGCGCGCCAGGCCCAGGCTGTACTTCAGCGGATGCAGATGGCCCGACAACGGATCGTGCAGTCCGCTGTGAAAGCGCGGGCTGGCGACCCATTGTGGCAACTGCTGCGGCGTGATCCAGGCCGTCTCGTGGCCGTAAAGCGACTGCATGCGGATCTGCCAGGCCTGCAGTTCACGCGCCTTGCGGTCGTTGACCGCCAGGCTCAGGTAACCAGGGCGCCAGTCGCAATCGATGTGAAAGCGCGCGCAACGTTGCTGGATCAGCGCCAGCGCCTCGATCGTCATCGCCCACACGCGGCGCGCCTCGTCGAGGCCGAGCTGTGCTTCGATGGTGTCCTGCTCGCAGGCCAAGCCTGCCAGCGCCTGCCCGCCGTTCCGCCCGGAGGCACCCCAGCCGACCTGCCTGGCTTCCAGCAGTACGACGTCGTAGCCGCGGTCGGCGAGTTCGATCGCCGCCGACAGCCCGGCCAGGCCTCCACCGACGATGGCGACATCGCACTCGATGTCGGCGGCCAGCGCGGGCGATGCTGCCGGACGCTGCACAGTGGCGTCGTAATACGAGTGGCGTGCCAGATCGCGATCGGTATCGAGGAAGCTCATGGCGGGTGAGGGCAGGCAGCAGGTCGGCAGCGGGTCGTCAATCCAGCCGCCTGCGCTCAGGCGGCCCGCTTGATCGCTCGGGCCAGCGTGCCCGCGATCTGTTCGATGTGCTGCGGCTCGATGACCAGTGGTGGCGACAGCGCGACGGTGTCGCCGGTGGTGCGCACCAGCACCCCACGCTCCCAGCAGTCGAGGAACACGTCGAATGCCCGCTTCCCGGGTTCGCCCGCAATCGGCGCCAGCTCGATGCCGCCGACCAGCCCGATGTTGCGGATGTCCACCACATTCGGCAGCCCGGCCAGTGAGTGCAGTGCCACTTCGAAGGTCGGCGCCAAGTCGCGGGCGCGGGTCAGCAGGCCTTCCTCGGCATAAGTGTCCAACGCGCCGAGTGCCGCGGCACAGGCCAGCGGGTGGCCCGAGTAGGTGTAGCCGTGGAAGAACTCGACCAGGTGTTGCGGGCCGGTCATGAAGGCGTCGTAGATGAACTGTTTGGCGAACACCGCACCCATCGGCACGCAACCGTTGGTCAGCCCTTTGGCGACCGTCATCAGGTCGGGGGTGACACCAAAATGGTTGGCAGCGAACGGCGAGCCGAGGCGGCCGAAGCCGGTGATGACCTCGTCGAAGATCAGCAGGATGCCGTGTTGGTCGCAGATGGATCGCAGGCGTTGCAGATAGCCCTTCGGCGGTACCAGCACGCCCGTCGATCCGGCGACCGGCTCGACGATGACCGCGGCGATGGTCGAGGCGTCGTGCAAGGCGACCATCCGCTCGAGGTCGTCGGCGAGCTCGGCGCCATGCTCGGGAATGCCACGCGAGTAGGCGTTCTTCGCGAGGTCGTGGGTGTGGCGCAAGTGGTCGACGCCGGTCATCAACGGACCGAAGGTCTTGCGGTTGCCGACGATGCCGCCGACCGAGATGCCGCCGAAGTTGACGCCGTGGTAGCCGCGCTCGCGGCCGATCAGGCGGGTGCGCTGGCCTTCCCCGCGGGCGCGGTGGTAGGCGATCGCCATCTTCAGCGCGGTGTCGACGGCTTCCGAGCCGGAGTTGGTAT
>JANXTP010000337.1 GCA_025352345.1 Burkholderiales bacterium
GCGGCTGGGCTTCCCGATGGCACCGCGCGCCTGGGCCGATGAGGTGATCGCCGCGCTGGCGCAACAACGCGACAAGAAAGCAGCCTGACCCGATGACCACGACCGCGAATCTGCTTGTTGAATTGTTCGTTGAGGAACTGCCGCCGAAAGCGCTGAAGAAGCTCGGGGAAGCTTTTGCCTCGGGTATCTACGACCACCTTTTAGCAAACGACTTTCTTGAAGCCGATTCGGTCGCCACTGTCTACGCCAGTCCGCGACGGTTGGCCGTTCACATCACCTCGGTGCGCAGTGTGTCGGTGCCTAGCCCAAGACCACCTAAGACGCTGATGCCGGTAGCAGTGGCGTACAAGGATGGACAACCAACGGCGCCGTTTCTCAAGAAATTAATGAAGGAGGAAGGCTTCCACGAAGGGGTCGACTTCGCGGAGGTGATCAGAGAGCGCACGTTCATCGAAATCGAAGGCGGAAAAGAGGTAGTGAAGTTCCGCGACGATTTGGCCAAGGGCTCGACGCTCTCAATCTGTCTTGAGGGGGCTATCGAGCAATCTCTCGCAAAGTTGCCGATTCCCAAAGTCATGACCTACCAGCTCGAGAAAGGGGCGCAGCCCGGCTGGACCAGCGTTCAATTTGTGCGCCCCGCCCACGGTCTCGTCGTGCTGCATGGCTCAACGTATCTCGAGACAGTGTCAGTACTCGGGCTCAAGGCGGGCAACAGCACCCACGGCCACCGCTTCGAAGCTGCGGTCGATCCGGTCGTGCTGACCGACGCCGACAGCTACGCGCAAGCTTTGCGCGACCAAGGCGCGGTGATCGCCAGCTTCGCCGAGCGCCGCGCCGAGATCGTTCGCCAATTGAACACGGCTGCCGCAAAGCAAGGCCTGACGCCCATCGACGACGACGCGCTGCTCGACGAAGTGACCGCGTTGGTCGAGCGGCCGAATGTGCTGCTGGGTCGCTTCGAGGAGGCCTTCCTCGAAGTGCCCCAGGAATGTCTGATCCTGACGATGAAGGCGAACCAGAAATACTTCCCGCTGCTGGACGCGGCGGGAAAGCTGACGAACCAGTTCCTGATCGTGAGCAACATCAGCCCGGCCGACCCCAGCAAGGTGATCGGCGGCAATGAGCGCGTGGTGCGCCCGCGGCTGGCCGATGCGAAGTTCTTCTTCGACCAGGACCGCAAGAAGACGCTGGCCTCGCGGGTCGATGGCCTGGGCAAGGTGGTCTATCACAACAAGCTGGGCAGCCAGCGCGACCGCGCCGAGCGCGTGCGGGCCATCGGCCACGCCATCGTCAACCAGCTGAGTGCCGCGACGCTGCCGTTCACGGTCGACGCGCACGACACCTTCGACGTGCTCGACAGCAAGGTTCAAGAAGCTGCGATGTTGGCCAAGGCCGACCTGCTGACCGACATGGTCGGCGAGTTCCCGGAACTGCAAGGCGTGATGGGTGGCTACTACGCGCGCCACGAGGGCCTGCGCGACGGCGTGGCCATCGCGATCGAAGACCACTACAAGCCGCGCTTCGCCGGCGACACGCTGCCGCGCAACCACACCGGCACCGTGCTGGCATTGGCCGACAAGCTGGAAACGCTGGTCGGGCTGGTCGGCATCGGCCAGCTGCCCACCGGCGACAAGGACCCGTTCGCGCTGCGCCGCCACGCGCTGGGGGTGATCCGCATCCTGACCGAGAAGAACCTGCCGCTGGACCTGCCGGCCTTGCTGCAGGGCGTACTGCCAGCGTTCGGCGATCTGATTGCCGACCCCGCCGAGGCGCTGCTGAGCTTCTTCGCCGACCGCTTGGCGGTGAGCCTGCGTGACCAGGGCCACAGCGCGCAGGAGGTGGACGCGGTACTGGCCCTCGCGCCAACGCGACTGGGCGACCTGCCGCGCCGCCTGGACGCGGTGCGCGCCTTTGCCGCGCTGCCGGAAGCGGCGTCGCTGGCCGCTGCCAACAAGCGCGTCGGCAACATCCTGAAGAAGGTCGACGGCGCGGTGCACACCGCGGTCGATGCCGCGCTGCTGCGCGAACCCGCCGAGCAGGCGCTGGCGCAGGCACTGGCCACCGTGCGGCCGCAAGCCGACAGCCTGTTCGACCAGCACGACTACACCGCCTCACTGCAGGCCCTGGCCGCACTGCGAGCGCCGGTCGATGCCTTCTTCGAGTCGGTGATGGTCAATACCGAAGACGCCGCGCTGCGCACCAACCGCCTCGGCCTGCTGGCCCAACTGCACACCGCGATGAACCGCGTCGCCGATCTGTCGAAGCTGGCGGCCTGAGATGTCTCCGACAACGTTCAAGCTGGTCATCCTCGACCGCGACGGCACGATCAACGAAGACCGTGACGACTACGTCAAGTCGCCCGATGAATGGGTGCCGCTGCCCGGCGCGCTGGAAGCCATCTCGCGGCTGAACCATGCAGGCTGGCACACGGTGCTGGCGACCAACCAGTCCGGCTTGGGGCGCGGCCTGTTCGACATGGCCTCGCTCAACGAGATCCAGCTGAAGATGAACCAGGCACTGGCCGCCCGGGGCGGCCGCATCGATGCGGTGTTCTTCTGTCCGCACACACCCGACGATGGCTGCGATTGCCGCAAGCCGCTGCCGGGCCTGATGCAGCAGATCGGCGACCGCTTCGGCGTGTCGCTGGCAAACACGCCGATGGTCGGCGACCACCTGCGCGACATGCAGGCTGGCATGGCCGCCGGCTGCCCGACGCACCTGGTGCTGACCGGCAAGAGCGCCGGCCTTGAAGGCCAGGCACTGGCCGACCTGCTCGACGCGGTACCCGGCACCTGCGTGCACACCGACCTGTCGGCCTTCGCCGATTGGTGGATTCGCCAGCACCGCAGCCAGCAGCGCAGCCAGCGCGGCGACACCGGCGAGTCCGACTCCGGTTTCGGGGAATTGCCCTGATGCAGCGCTTTTTCTGGGCGCTGCGGTCGTATCTGTTCCTCGCCTACATGGCGGTCAGTGTGGTGCCCTGGGCCACGGTGGTGTTGCTCGTGTCGATCTTCACCCGAGGCGACCGCGTGTACTGGCTGTGCGCCGGCTGGCTGACGCATGCCATCGCGGCTGCACGCGTCATCTGCGGCGTGCGCCACCGAATGCATGGCCTGGACAACCTGGCCGAAGCCAACCGCGCACCGGCGGTGATCGTGCTGCCGAAGCACCAATCGACGTGGGAGACCTTTGCCTTTCCCGGCCTGATGCCGCACCCGCTGGCGTATGTGTTCAAGCGCGAGCTGCTGTACATCCCGTTTTTTGGCTGGGCGATGGCGCGGATGGACATGATCCACATCGACCGCACCCGGCGCTCGGAAGCCTGGCGGCGCGTGGCCGAACAAGGTGCGCACCACATGAAGCACGGCACCTGGGTCATCATGTTTCCCGAAGGCACCCGGGCCGCGCGCGGGCAGCAGGAGGAATACAAATCGGGCGGCACGAGGCTGGCCGTCACCACCGGCGCCTCGGTACTGCCGATTGCGGTGACCTCGGCGCGCTGCTGGCCGCGCGGCTTCGCCTGCATACGCCTCGGGGTCGAGCCGTCGCATCTCGGCCTC
>JANXTP010000350.1 GCA_025352345.1 Burkholderiales bacterium
TTTGTGCGGCCACAGCGCGTACGACTGGAATACCAACCCGAGGTTGCGCTTCTCCGCCGGCACTTCTTGCTTCGAACCGCCGTCGAACACCACCTTGTCCTCGACGCTGATTGAGCCGCGGTGCGGCACTTCGAGCCCGGCGACTGCGCGAAGCAGCGTGGTCTTGCCGCTGCCGGACGGGCCCAGCAACGACACCACCTCGCCCTGGTCCAACTGCATCGAGACGCCCTTCAGGATCGCGCTGTCGCCATAGGAGAGGTGAAGGTCCTGAACCTTGAGCTTGTTAGTCATGAAGTTTCACTCCGAATCGCAGCGCGACGGCCAGGCCGACGGCCACGAGGACGACGTTGATCAGCGACAGCGCGGCCACCATGTCGGCCCCGCCGGTCGCCCAAAGCGACACCAGCAGCGAGCCGATCACCTCGGTGCCCGGGCCCAGCAGGTAGACCCCGGTCGAGTACTCGCGCTCGAAGATCATGAAGACCAGCAGCCAGCTCGCGAGCAGGCCGTAGCGGATCAGCGGCAAGGTCACATGGCGGCTGACCTGGGCGCGCGTCGCACCGACACTGCGCGCGGCTTCCTCGAGCTCGGGGCCGACCTGCAGCAGCGAGCTCGACACCAGCCGCATGCCATAAGCCAGCCACACCACGGTGTAGGCGAGCCACAGGCTGAAGATCGTCGCGCGCAGCGGCGCCAGCGGCGGGAAGAACAGGAACACCCACAGGAAGGCCAGGCCCGCGAGCAGCCCCGGCACCGCGCGCGGCAACAGCACCAGGTAGTCGACGAAGCGCGACCAGCCGTCGTTTCTGCGGTGGGTCGCGAGGCACACCGCGGTGTAGCAGGCCACCGCGAGCGCGCCGCCGAACACGCCGATCAGCACCGTGTTGAGGATGCCGCGCACCAGCGTCGGCTGCTCGAACACCCCACGGAAATGGTCCAGCGTCAGCACCTCCAGCAGGTTGACGCCTTCTCCCCACTGGCTGACGAAGGCACGCAGCGCGATGCCCGACAGCGGCACGATGATCGTGAAGAACAGCCACAGCGAGAGGATGGCCGCGGCCACCCAACGCCACTGGCCCAGTGGCAGCGGACGCTGGCGCCCGGCTTTGCCCTTGACCGTCACGAACTTGCCAGCATTCTTCAGCAGGTAGCGCTGCAGCATCACCAGCGGAAAGGTCACCGCGACGATGCAGACTGCCACCGCAGCCATCAGGTGGTACGACGGCGTGCCGAGCTTGTTGGTGAGTTTGTAGAGGTAGGTGGCCAGCACCAGATGGCCCTCGGGATCACCCAGCACCAGCGGCAGCCCGAAGATCTCGAAGCCGAGGAAGAAGACCAGTACGCCGGAAAACAGCAGCGATGGCGTCACCATCGGCAGGCTCACGTCGCGCGCCACCTGGAACGGCGAAGAGCCCGCCATCCGGGCGGCCTCTTCGACGTCGGAGCCGAGACTCTTCAGCGCCGACGACGAGTAGAGGTAGACGTGCGGCACATGCGTCAGCCCGGCGATGACGGCGATGCTGGTGATCGAGTAGACGTTCCACGGCACGACGCCGATGAGGTTCTTGACCCACACCGAATAGAAGCCGACCGGTCCGGCCGAAACGACGTAGCCGAAGGCCAGCACCATCGGCGAGACGAACACCGGGATCAGGATCAGCGGCTCGATCCACTGCCGCCCCGGCAGGTCGGTGCGCACCATCAGGAACGCGAGGACCCCGCCCAGCGGCACGGCGATGCCGGTCATGCCGCCGGCGATGAACAGCGAGTTCTTGAACGCGTCCCAGAAGTCGGAGTCGGCGAAGATGAAATCGAATGCGCCGAGCCCCAGCTTGTGGGCCATGAAGAACGGCGCGTCGAGCAGGCTTTGATAAAAGATCAGGCCGAGCGGAAGAAAGACTGCCAGCGCCGTCACCGAGATGACGCCGATCCGGGGCAGCGCGGCGGCTTTCATTTACTTCCCTGCCTTGATCGTGGCCTGCCACTGCTTCAGGAAGTCGAGGCGCTTGGTCTGGTCGAGGTAGCCGAGCA
>JANXTP010000371.1 GCA_025352345.1 Burkholderiales bacterium
CTTCCTGGTCGCGCGATCGAAAGATCTGTCGCACGGCCGCGCGCCAGCCGTGCCGCCGGTCGTCGAGCCCGGGCTGGCGCTTGCTGAAGCTGTCGCTTAAATCACCGCCCGAAAACAACGTCCCCCACACAACACAAGGAGCACCCATGAACCGCAACGACGTCACCGAATTGATCATCGAAGCCAAGGTCAAGAAGGGCATCAAATGGGACGACGTGGCGAAGAAGATCGGCCTGAGCAAGGAGTGGGTGACCGCCGGCTGTCTGGGCCAGATGACCTTCGACGCAAAGCAGGCGAAGGTGGTCGCAAAGATTTTTGGTTTGGATGCCGAGGCCGAGAAATGGCTTCAGGTCGTGCCATACAAGGGCTCGCTGCCCACGAGCGTGCCGACCGACCCGCTGATCTACCGCTTCTACGAACTCGTGAGCGTCTACGGCACCACCTTCAAGGAGTTGATCCACGAAGAGTTCGGCGACGGCATCATGAGCGCGATCGATTTCAAGATGGATTTGACCCGCGAGCCGAATGCGGCCGGCGACCGGGTCAGCATCGTGATGTCAGGCAAGTTCTTGTCGTACAAGACCTACTGACATCGCTGCGAGGCTGCCGAGGGAGTGGGGTGACCGGCTCCGCTCATGTCCCCCAGGCCGGTTCACTGTCCGTTCGTTTCGGATAAAGCTGATCCGGCCCTCCTCCTTTACTTCGCTGCGCCGGTCACCCCACGCCGTCGGCAGCCAGCGCCGTTGCGGTATGCAAAGGGTTCAACACCGATGCCGTCGGGGAGTAAATGAGGGTGCGACATTTGCCCGCAGTCCAGAACTTTGTCAAAAGGCGGCAAGCAGATGAGGCCTATCCATCCAAAGCTATCCCAGCTGATCGACGGGCTCGATCAGATCAACGGGGCTCGCAGGCTAGAGTTGATGACGGAGCGTGATGGCCCGGGCGAGTACGTGGCTCGACGCATCGAGCTTGCGCAGAGTAGGCCTGCTGATGAGTACGCCAGCCACGGCATGGAACCGTTAGCTGAGTTCGAAGGGAATGAGTTTGGGGATGCCCCGAATTTCGCAGAGCCCGTTTTTTGTTTCCCGGACGGCGTGAATGAGGAGGACGTGGTTCGCCAATTGGCGGGGGCGCAAGGCGACGAGTTCAAGCGGCAGGCACTCGCGCGCGGCATCGACGCCTATGGCTGGTACATGACCTTTCACCAGAAGGCTTTGCAAATGGGGGTCTACATCCCCATCGAGGGCGTAGCAGCTCTCGCCGTCCACGCACTTTCCTCCACGCCGATCACCTGGGCTTCGAAGCTGAGCTTTTCGCTTCAATTCATCCTGGCTCACGAAAGATTCCACTACGCGGCGGATGTGGGGATCGGCCGCATCGAGTGCATCCTGGAATGGCCGATGTGGTGGCCGATTCGCGAAAGCCGTGATCTCGCAACCATGATCAATTTGGAGGAGCAGCTTGCGACCGCATTCGCATTGCGGCGCCTCCGATACAGCCGCGAACTTGGGGCCAACAAGGCCTACCGAGATTTGGTGGCCTTCACCAAGACACTCCCTCCCGGTTATCGCGTTGGCTACAAGCTGGTCAACTCTCGCGCCGACCTTGAGGACGAGTTGTTGAGGCTGCCCATGAAATCCTGGAAAAGCGCTTTCGACACTGACGCGCAATTTGGCGCTGGATTACATCACTTGTACCCCGCCTTTCAGCAGCACGAACTCAACCGTTGTCCGACTCATGTTCTCGTGGATCAGGCGCGAATAACGCTGAAGGACCTTCCATTCCATCTGATCATGTCGGTGCAGGCTATGACCGAAAGCAATGCCTTCCTGAAGCGCCTCCAAAGGCTGCCTGCATCCGTCAGGACCAAATGGGAGAAGACCCGTCGACTGCTGGCGGAGTCGGTCGGCTTTGCTGGTCTCGATTTCAAGCCTTGGCCGCCGGGCGGGCAAGGCTGCTTTTCCGTTCGAGTAGATCGCTCAATCAGGGCCCATCTTCGTTTTGCATCAGCGGAGCAGTCTTGGATTGCAGAATCAATAGGCGCTCACGATGAACTGGGACATGGCTAGACTATCTTGAGTGCTGCGAGCTCAGCCTCTGCACTCAGGAACAGCAGCCTCCAACGTTGTCGCATTCAAAGACTTCAAGCGGCAGACCGCTTCAGTGGTGACAGGAGCGCTGCGGTGGGCCGCTGTGTTGAGTGAAGTCAAGGAGGAGGGCCGGCGCCACTCGAGCCGAAACGAATGGCTCGTGACCCCGCCCGGGGGACATGAACGCAACACAGCGGCCCATCGCAGCGCTCACGCACGGAACTGCGCAGTGAGGGCGTGTCGAAAAGCAAGCCCGAATCAGAACCCTTCTTCGACCAGCTCCGCCGCACGGATCAGTGCGCGGGCCTTGGCTTCGGTTTCGCGCCATTCCAGCTCGGGCACCGAATCGGCGACAACCCCCGCGGCCGCTTGCACGTAGAGCATCTGGTCCTTGACGATGCCGGTGCGGATCGCGATGGCCACGTCCATGTCGCCTGCGAAGCTCAGGTAGCCGCAGGCGCCGCCGTAGATGCCGCGCTTGACGGGCTCCAGCTCGTCGATGATCTCCATCGCCCGCACCTTCGGCGCACCGGTCAGCGTGCCGGCAGGGAAGGTTGCTTTCAGCACATCGAGGTTGGTGATGCCGTCCTTCAGCAACCCTTCGACGTTGCTGACGATGTGCATCACGTGCGAGTAGCGCTCGACGGTGAACGCCTCGGTGACCTTGACGCTGCCGGTCTTCGCGATGCGGCCGATGTCGTTGCGCGCCAGGTCGATCAGCATCACATGCTCGGCGCGCTCCTTCGGATCGGCGCTGAGTTCGGTTTCGAGTTCGAGGTCGAGTTCCGGGGTGCTGCCGCGCGGTCGGGTGCCAGCCAGCGGGCGGATCGTCACCTTGTCGCCGTGGGCCGTGTGCTCGCGGCGCACCAGGATTTCGGGCGATGCGCCGACGATCTGGAAGTCACCCATGTCGTAGAAATACATGTACGGCGACGGGTTCAGCGAGCGCAGCGCGCGGTACAAACTCAGCGGACTGGCGCGGTAGGGCTTGCGCAGCCGCTGGCCGACCTGCACCTGCATCATGTCGCCGGCGGCGATGTATTCCTTGGCCTTCAGCACCGCGGCGATGTAGTCGTCTTTCGCAAAGTCGCGCAGCACCTCGTTCGGCGCACAGCGTTCGACAGCCGGTGCCGACACGCTGTTCTTCAGCTTGTCGAACAGCGCGTTCAGGTGGCGTTTGGCGTTGGCGAGTGAGTCGGGCTGGGCCGGGTCGGCATAGACGATCAGCGACAGCCGCCCCGACAGGTTGTCGATCACCGCCAGCGCTTCGCATTGCAGCAGCAGGATGTCGGGCGTTCCCAGGCCGCCGGGCAGTTCGGTGTGCGCGAGCTTCGGTTCGATGGCGCGCACTGCGTCGTAGCCGAAGTAGCCGGCCAGGCCACCACAAAAGCGCGGCAGGCCCGGTTGCAGTGCCACCTTGAAACGCTGCTGGTAGTCGGCAATGAAATCCAGCGGGTTGCCCGCATGCATTTCCACGACGACGCCGTCGGTCACCACCTCGGTGGTGAAGCCGGTCGCCCGCAGCAATGTGCGCGCGGGCAGCCCGATGAAGGAATAGCGCCCGAAGCGTTCGCCGCCCACCACCGATTCGAGCAGGAAGCTGTGTCGCCGGTGCGTGTCCGACGGCTGGCCCGCGTCATCGGTGCAGGCCAGCTTCAGGTACAGCGACAGCGGCGTTTCCAGATCGGCAAACGCCTGCGCGATCAGCGGGATGCGGTTGTAGCCGTCGGCGGCCAGGCGGGCGAATTCGGTGTCGGAGATCACGTTGCGGGGCCCTCCACGGCCTCATGGCGGCGCTCAACGGCCTTTCCCATTATCAGCGCGGCGCTCGGCGGGGCGGCCTCAACCGCTGCCTAGAATGCAGTGATGGCCCATCCCGAATTCACCTGCTCTGTCTCTGTGCGGCACCTGCCCGAGCAATCGGATCCGAAGGAGCAGCTGTACGCCTTCGCCTACACCGTGACGATCCGCAATACCGGCGACATCACCGCGCAGCTGATCGCACGGCACTGGATCGTCACCGACTCCCAAGATCACCGCGACGATGTGCGCGGCCTCGCGGTCGTCGGGCACCAGCCTGTGCTGAAGCCGGGCGAACATTTCGAGTACACCAGCTGGACCCGCATCGCGACGCCGCATGGCACGATGCGCGGCACTTTCTTGTGTGTGACCGACGCCGCCGAGCCCTTCGATGCGCCGGTGCCTGAATTCGGCCTGACGCTCGCGTCGGCGCTCCACTGATGGTGGGCTTGCCCTTCGGGCGCGCCGCCGGCACGCATTGACGAAGGTGGCCTTTCCCGCGTCCCGGGCCACGCCTGCGGCCGCCTGGGACCTGACGGCCCTGCTGAACGCCGCGGCGCACGCGGCCGATCCGAAGGCGCCGCTGCCTGACCGTAACCTGTGGGTCATCCGTGCGCTGGAGTGGCTGCGGCATGCGCCGCTGTCGACCAACGGTGAAACGGCAGGCGATGAACCAGCCACTGGCGATGCGCCGCGCCCCACCTTGCGCCCGCTGCTGCGCCTGAAGCACCTGCTCAATGTGCTGGACCGCAACCCCGCGTACCGCGTTCACGTGGCCGCCGTGCTGGCCCGGTTCTGGACCGAGATGGACAGCGCCGCCCTCTTCGCCGACTTCGGTTTCTCGCCGCGCGCGAACTTCTTCGGCGAGCTCGGCCAGCGCCTGAAGCTGAAGCTGCTACCGCGGACCACGGCGACGACCGATTTGTCAGACCTGTTCGGCCTGTTGTTCCCGGACGATGACGACGCGCTGTGGCTGGAAGCGATCGACCCGGTCACGCTGTCGCGATTGCTGGCACTGCTGGCGCCGACCACGCAGGCCCAGGATCGCAGCTGGCTGGCGCCGCTGCTCGACGCCGTCGAGTATTTGGCCAGTGCGGTGCGGGCGGCGGGCTTTTCCAGCGTGCTGCGCCAGCGCATGAGCCCTGAGCTGCTCGCCGAAGGCCCGTTTCGCCAGCTCGCGGTGGTGGCCGAGCGCGTTCGCGAGCTGGCGCTGGCACCGGTCGTGGATCAGACGGCCCTGCTGAAGGAGACGCAGTACCTGCGGGCCTTGCTCGACGCCTGCCGGCAGTGTGCCGACAGTGTGCACGGCCACCTCGAAGACCACGGCGTGTCGATCAACGTGGTGTTCGATGTCGACCAGCTGCGCTTGCGCACGCACCGCATCGAGCAGTTGGTGAACTGCGTCATCAGCCGCGAACCGGCGCAGGAGGTGACCCGGCTGCTCGCCGAGCTGGTGCGCACCGCGACCGAGCGTCGCAGCATCCGTGCGCTGTTCGCGCGCCACTATTCGCTGCTGGCCCGCAAGGTGGCCGAGCGCAGTGCGGAGACCGGCGAGCACTACATCACCCGCGACCGCGCCGAGTACCGGCACATGCTGGCCGCAGCGGCGGGTGGCGGCGCGGTGATCGCCGGCACCACCTTCATGAAGTTCTTCGTGCTGGCCATCGGCCTGTCAGCGTTCTGGGGCGGCTTCTGGGCCGGGATGAACTACGCCATCAGCTTCGTCATCGTGCATGTGCTGCACTGGACGGTCGCCACCAAGCAGCCTGCGATGACAGCGCCCGCGATGGCCGAGAAGCTCGGTGACGTGGCGGACGACGCCGCGGTCGAGCGCTTCGTCGATGAGGTGGCTCACCTGATCCGCTCGCAGGCGGCGGGCATCATCGGCAATCTCGCCGCGGTCACACCCTTGGTGCTGGTGGTGCAATGGGCCTCACAGGCGGCCTTCGGCACGCCGCTGATCCACGGCCACAACGCCGAGCACGTGCTGGAGGCGATCACGCTGCTCGGCCCGACCGCATTGTTTGCGGTGTTCACCGGCGTGCTGCTGTTCGCCAGTTCACTGATTGCCGGCTGGGTCGAGAACTGGTTTGTCTGGCACCGACTGGACAGCGCGATCGCCTACAACCCGCGCATCGTCATGCGTCTCGGCGCTGCGCGCGCGCAGCGCTGGGCACAGTACTGGCGCACCAACATCTCGGGCTATGCGTCCAACATCTCGCTCGGCCTGATGCTGGGGCTGACGCCGCCGGTCGCCCTGTTTTTCGGCCTGCCGATCGAGGTGCGGCACGTCACGTTGTCGACCGGGCAGCTGGCCGCTGCGGCGGCCGCGCAGGGTTGGAGCGTGTTGCAGCACAGCCCATTCTGGTGGTGCGTGGCTGGCATCGTGGCGACCGGCGTGTTGAACCTGTCGGTGAGCTTTTTCCTGGCCCTCAAGGTGGCCTTGCGGTCGCGTGGTATCCGGATGGTGGACCGCAGCCGAATCCGCCGCGCCATCTTCCGGCGCTTGCGCACGAACCCTGGCGCGTTCGTGTTGCCGCCGAAGCAACCGGATTGAACGGCCGCTTGAGCCCACTCGACGGGGGCCTCAGTGACGCGATGGTCCGGGATCGCGTTCACCGCGCCGCCGGCCTGAGAACATCGTCCACCAGACGATCAGCACCAACACCGCCACGGCGCCGAACGCCTCCCCGATCAACAGCCACATGACGCGCGCCCTCTGCTTTGCAGTTTTGATTTTAGGAGTGCTGGCCGGCTGCTCCAGCCCACCGGTCCGTGAACTGGTGCCGGAGCCCTCGACACCGGCCGTGCTGCCCTCGACCGACAGTGCGCTGTTGCGCGGCCGAGCCCGCTGGGTGCCGGCCCGCTGGGCCGATCTGCCTGGCTGGGACGCCGACCGAACCGCCGAGCTGTGGCCAGCGCTGCTGCGTGGTTGCGAGCGGCCCGCCGCGGGCTGGGATGCTGTCTGTGCCGAAGCCCGTCGCGGCGCGCCCGGCGACGACGCGGCCGTGCGAACGTGGCTGCAGGCGCGGCTGCAACCGTACCGCGTCGAGTCGCTGGACGGCGCTGCAGCCGGTTTGATCACCGGCTATTTCGAGCCGCTGGTCGAGGCCAGCCGCACACCCCGTGGGCGCTTCCGCGTGCCGCTGTTGGCCCCGCCCGCCGACCTGACCACGCGCAAGCCGTACTGGACGCGCCAGCAGCTCGATACGCTGCCTGCGGCGCAGGCCAGCGTGCGGGGGCGCGAGCTCGCCTGGCTGGCCGATCCGCTCGATGCGCTGATCCTGCAGATCCAGGGCTCGGGCCGCCTGCATCTGACCCAGCCGGATGGCACGCCATCGGTCGTGCGGGTGGCCTACGCCGGCCACAACGACCAGCCCTATAAATCGGTCGGTCGCTGGCTGATCGAGCAGGGCGATCTGCGCCCCGACCAGGCCTCGTGGCCCGGCATCAAGGCATGGGCACAGCTGAACCCCAAGCGCGTCACCGAGATGCTGTGGGCCAACCCACGGGTGGTGTTCTTTCGCGAAGAGCCGCTGCCCGACCTGAACGTCGGCCCGCGCGGTGCGCAGGGTGTGCCGCTGACGCCCGGCCGCTCGGTCGCGATCGACCCCACCAGCGTCCCCTACGGCAGCGCGCTGTGGCTGGACACCACCGAGCCGCTGTCGAACACCCCGCTGCGCAGAGTGGTGATGGCGCAGGACACGGGCAGTGCCATCACCGGCGCGGTGCGCGTCGATTACTTCTGGGGCTGGGGCGACACCGCCGAGCAGCAGGCCGGCCGGATGAAGCAGCCGCTGCGCGTGTGGGTGCTGGTGCCGCGGGGCTGAAGGGGCGAGGCCTGAACTGCGGTTGTTATTCTCAGCCCATGTCTCTTTTCGCGACGACGGTTTTTCTCTCGGCTTTCCTGCTCTTCCAGATCCAGCCCATCGTCGCGAAGATGATCCTGCCGTGGTTCGGCGGCTCGTCGTCGGTATGGAGCGTGTGCCTGGTGTTCTTCCAGGTCGAGCTGCTGCTGGGCTATGCCTATGTGCACTGGCTGCACGAGGAGGTCGCCGCGCGGCGGCAGCCGCTGGTGCACGGCGTGCTGCTGCTGCTGAGCGTGGCGATGCTGCCGGTCACGGCCGATCCGACCTGGAAGGGCTCGACGCTGGCGCCGGGCCTGAGCGTGTTGGCGGTGCTGGCAATCGCAGTCGGTGCGCCGTACCTGATGCTGTCCACCACCGGGCCGCTGATGCAGACCTGGTACGCGCGCTCGTTCCCCAACGCCGGCACCGAAGCCAAGCCGTACCGGCTGTACGCGTTGTCGAACCTGGCGTCGATGTTGGCGCTGCTGTCGTACCCGGTATTGGTCGAGCCGCTGCTGCCGGTCGGCACCCAGGCGCGGCTGTGGTCGGCGGCCTATGTGGCCTTCGTTGCGACCTGTCTGGCGACGGCGTTCTGCACCCGGCGGCGCATGGCCGCACAGCCTTCAACAGCGGGGGTGTCGGAGGATCGTCCTGCCCCGCCCGACATGACACCGCATCCCGGCTGGGCTGAATGTCTGATCTGGATCGGTCTGGCTGCCACCGCCTCGATGCTGCTGCTGGCGATGACGCGGCACCTGACGCAGGACGTGGCGCCGGTGCCGTTCCTGTGGATCGCACCGCTGTCGATCTACCTGCTCAGCTTCATCCTGTGCTTCGACGCGCCGCGCTACTACGTGCGCCCGCTGTTCCTGGCGGCGCTGCCGCTGGCCTTCTTCGCGCTCGACCGCGTGCTCGATGGCGGCATGGAGGTGCCGGTGCTGATCGGGCTGATCAGCGTGTCGCTGTTCGTTTTCTGCATGGTCTGCCATGGCGAGTTGGTGCGCCGCAAGCCCCCGGTGCGCTACCTGACGCTGTTCTACCTGATGCTGTCGATCGGCGGCGCGCTCGGCGGCCTGCTGGTCGGCCTGGTGGCGCCGGCCATCTTCACCGCGTATTTCGAATTGCCGATCGGCCTGTTCCTGTGTGCCGCGCTGGTGGCGGCAGTGCTGTGGCGCGATCTGCGCACCACCTGGCGCGTGCTGCTGGTGATCGCGCTGCTGGCCTACGGCTGGCGGCTGGCTGAGATCTCGCTGGAGTATGTGCAGGGCTACCGCAAGGTGGTGCGCAACTTCTACAGCCAGCTGCGCATCGACGATGTCACTGACGACGTGCTGGGCCCTAAGCGCAAGATGCTGCATGGCCGCATCAACCACGGCGAGCAGTTCACGGCGGTCGAACACCGCAAGGAGCCGACCGCGTACTACTGCGAGAAGTCCGGCATCGGCCGCGCGATCCGCAGCCTGCAGCAGCCGGGGCAGCCGCTCAAGCTCGGCGTCGTTGGGCTCGGTGCCGGCACGCTGGCCGCTTACGGACGCGCTGGTGATGAGATGCGCATCTACGAGATCAACGAGCAGGTGCTGGACCTGGCGCGCAGTGATTTCACCTACCTGTCCGACAGCGCGGCGCACATCGTGCCGGTGCTGGGCGATGGCCGCCTGATGCTGGAGCGCGACCCGCCGCAGCACTTCGACCTGCTGGCGATGGACGCATTCTCCGGCGATTCGATCCCCGCACACCTGCTGACGCTGGAGGCGATGAAGACCTACTTCGCGCAGCTGAAACCCGATGGGGTGCTGGCGGTGCACATCACCAACCGCTACCTTGATCTGCAGCCAGTGATCGCGGCGGTCGCGCAGCAGTACGGCAAGACCGCGCGGGTCTACGACATCGACCCGCCCGACGAGGACCTCTACTGCCGCCACAGCACCTGGGTGCTGCTGATGAGCCCCGAGCGCGCCGCGGCGCTGCCGGCCTCGCTGAAAGGCGGTGTGCCGCTGGAGCCGCGGCCCGGCTTCGCGGCCTGGACCGACAGCTTCTCGAACCTGTTCACTATCCTGAAGTAGCCGCGCGCCTTTGCGGCCGTGTCAGAGCCCGAGCTCGCTCAGGCTCGCATGGTCGTCGGGCCGGCGGCCGAGTGGCCAGTGGAACAGGCGATCGTCAGGGCGGATCGGCAGGTCGTTGATGCTGGCGTAGCGCCGCACCATCAGGCCCTGTAGGTTGAACTCCCAGTTTTCATTGCCGTAGCTGCGGAACCACTGGCCCGAGTCGTCGTGAAATTCGTAGGCGAAACGCACGCCGATGCGTGCGCCGTCGAACGCCCACAGCTCCTTGATCAGCCGGTAGTCGAGCTCGCGTGCCCACTTGCGCTGCAGGAATTCCTTGACCTGCGCACGTCCGACCGGGAACTCGGCGCGGTTGCGCCAGCGGGTGTCTTCGGTGTAGACGCCGACCACCCGATCAGGATCACGCGAGTTCCACGCATCCTCGGCCATGCGCACTTTTTGGCGTGCGGTTTCGGCGGTGTAGGGCGGTAGGGGAGGTCGGGGTTCACTCATATTGCTTCTCCTGCTCAGTGGCGTTTGACCGTATCGAGGTTCGACATTGGTGCGAGCGCGCTGCGACGGGACGCTGTGTTCCGTTCGTGTCCCCCGGGCCGGGTCACTGGCTGTTCGCTTCGGACAGGTCCAATTCGGCCCTCCTCCTTTACTTCGCTGCGCCGGTCACCCCACTCCCTCGGCAGCCAGCACCATCGTCGCGTGCAATGAATTCAACCTCCGCACGCTAAGGTGGTGGCACAAGCGCTGTGATGGGTCGCTGTGTGGAGTGAGGTAAAGGAGGAGGGCCGGATCAGCTTTATCCGAAACGAACGGACAGTGAACCGGCCTGG
>JANXTP010000372.1 GCA_025352345.1 Burkholderiales bacterium
CAGGCCCATCGTCGCGGCCGCCAGCACGCTGGACGGCAGCACCAGGTGCGCCAGCGCATCGCGAAACACCTCCCAGTCACCGGCGATGATCGCGTCGATGGTGTAGAGGCCGGTGAAGTTTTCGGGGGGGATCGACGCCACGTCGAGCCGACCCGGTCCGGGCGCGATCTGCAGCCCGCCGTAGAACAGCGACAGCGCGATGAAGGCGAGCCAGAAGGTCGGCGCCGAGACGCCCAGCAACGACAGCAGGCGGGCCGAGTGGTCGATCCAGCTGTCGCGCCACACCCCGGCCGCGATGCCGAGCGGGATGCCGATCAGCAGCGACAGCACGAACGCCACGGTGGCCAGCTCCAAGGTGGCCGGCGCGTACTGGCGGATGTCGTCCATGACCGGGCGGAAGGTCGAGATCGACATGCCGAGGTCGCCGTGCGCGAGCCGCTCGATGAAGATGCCGTAGCGGGTCCAGATCGGCTCGTCGAGATGCCAGCGCGCGCGGAAGGCCTTCACGATCACCGGATCGCTGGCGGCGAGGTCGCCGAGCTGCGCCAGCACCGGGTCGCCCGGCACCGTGGTCGAGATCAGGAAGATCACCACCGTGGCGGCCAGCGCGGTCAGCAGCATGGCGAGCAGCCGTTTGGCGATGTAGCGCACGGCTCAGCGCCCCGCGAAAGTTTGATCCGTGCCGGTGCTCACTTGGCCAGGCGGATCTTCTTCATGTCCATCTTCCAGATGTTGGCCGTCAGTTCGACGCCGGTCACCGCCTTGTTGACGGCCACCCGGTAGATGGGTTGCAGCAGCATGATGTAGTTCGCCTGGTCGATCAGCGCCTGCTGATACGTGACGTACAGCGCCTGCTGCGCCTTCAAGTCGGGTTCGGCCTGCGCCTTGGTCACCAGCGCCATCATGTCGGACGACGGTTCCCAGTACACGCGCTTGGCCAGGCGCTGCACCGAGGCGCTTGCCCAGACATGCGGGTTCGGCGCGGTGGCGGTCCAGAAGGCCAGTGTCGACTGCGTCTTGCCGCCGTTGAACTGGGTGCGCCAGTTCACCGCATCCATCGGCTTGAGTTCGACCTTGATGCCCACTCGCGACAGGTCGGACTGGATCTTCTGCGCGATCAGCTGGAAGCTGGTGCTGAAGTACTGGGTGTTCGGGATCACCATCTCGAAGCCGAAGCCGTCGGGATAGCCGGCCTCTTTCAGCAGCTTGCGGGCCAGCGGGATGTCTTCCTTGTAACCCATGGCCTTGGCGCTGGCCACGGTGACGCCGGCGGCGCCGATTGGAATGAACGACGGCGGGCGCAGCGAGAAGCCACCCACCAGGCCCTTGATCAGACCGTCGTAGTCGATCGCGGCGGCGACCGCACGGCGCGCCTCGGGCTTGGCCAGCGCCGGGTTCATCGTGGCGCTGTTGGTCAGCACCATCAGGAAAGTGTCGATGCTGTTGCTCTTCTCGATCGACACGTCGGTGTTGCCGGCCAGGCTGTCGATCTGCTCTGAATTGAGAGTCATCGCCAGGTCGATGTCGCCGCGGCGGATCGCCAGCAGCTGGGCCGCGCCGTCGGCGATGTGGCGGACCAGCACGCGCTCGAAGGCCGGCTTTTCACCGTGGTAATGCGGGTTGCGCGCCAGCGTCACCTGGGCGTTGCGCTCCCAGCCGACCATGCGGTAGGGGCCGCTGCCGGCCGAGTTGCCGTTCAGCCACGCGGTGGCCTTGTCGGCCGTCGGTGCATCGGCTGCGGCGGTACCGCCCTGCGCTTCGACCAGCTTCTTCGAGTAGATCGAGAACACGGTGCCGGTCAGGTCGATCAGGTTCGACGGCGACGCGATCTTCAGGACGATTTCCACCGTCAGCGGATCGATCACGTTGATGCGCTGCAGGTTGGCGGCGTCGGCGCTCGGCTGGTCCTTCAGGTTCAACAGCCGGTCGAGCGAGAACTTGACGTCGTCCGCCGTCAGCGTGTCGCCGTTCCAGAACTTCACGCCGGGCCGCAGCTTGAAGATCCACGACTGGCCGGTTGGCCCCGCTGCCCACGACAGCGCCA
>JANXTP010000416.1 GCA_025352345.1 Burkholderiales bacterium
GAAACCATCCCGCCCAGCATTGTCCTGATCACGATCGGCTCGGTCACCGGCGTGTCGATCGCCGCGCTCTTCACCGGCGGCCTGCTGCCTGGCGTCGTGCTGGCGGTCACGCTGATGGCGGTGGTCTGGGTCCGCTACCGCAACGAGGACTTGAGCGGCGTCAAGCGTGCCAGCGGCCGCCAGATCGGGCGCGCCTTCCTCATCGCCGTGCCGGCGCTTGCGCTGCCCTTCATCATCCGCGCGGCTGTGGTCGAAGGCGTGGCCACCGCCACCGAAGTCTCGACCATCGGAATCGCCTATGGCGTCGTGGCCGGATTGCTGATCTACCGCCAGTTCGACTGGAAGCGCGTCTATCCGATGCTGGTCGACACCGCCAGCCTGTCGGGCTCGATCCTGCTGATCATCGGCGCTGCCACGGCCATGGCCTGGGGTTTGACGCAATCGGGCTTCTCGCGCGCGCTGAGCGAGGCCCTGCGAGCGATGCCCGGCGGCGCTGCCAGCTTCATGGCAGTTTCGATCGTCGCCTTCATCGTGCTGGGCAGTGTGCTCGAAGGCATACCGGCGATCGTGCTGTTCGGGCCGCTGCTCTTCCCGATCGCCAAGGCGGTCGGCATCCACGAGGTCCACTACGCGATGGTGGTGATCCTGGCGATGGGCATCGGGTTGTTCGCGCCGCCCTTCGGGGTCGGCTACTACGCGGCCTGCGCGATCGGCCGTGTCAATCCCGACAAGGGCATCCTGCCCATCATGGGCTACCTGGCGGCGCTGTTCGTCGGCCTGCTGGTGGTCGCGCTGGTGCCGTGGATCTCGATCGGCTTTCTCTGATCCATCCTGCTGAAAGAACTCTCATGCCAATACAAGCCGATTCCGAACGTCGCGTCGCCGTGGTCACCGGCGGGGCCATGGGCATTGGCGCCGAGGTCTGCCGGCGCCTGGCCGCCGCCGGCCATCAGGTGCTCGTCGCCGACCTCAACGCCGATGCCGCGCAGGCGACTGCGCAAGACCTGTGCACGGACAACGGCCATGCCACCGCGTTGGCGATGGATGTCGGCAAGCCCGAATCAATCACCCAGGCCTTTGAACGGGTCGAGCGCGAGTACGGGCGCTGCGACGTGCTGGTCAACTGCGCCGGCATCGCGAAGGTCTTTCCCTTCCTCGACTTCCCGCTCGACAACTTCGTCGCCACGATGAATGTCAACGTCACCGGCACGCTGCTGTGCGCCCAGGCCGCGGCGAGGCTGATGCTGCGCCGACGCTGGGGCCGCATCGTCAACATCGCCTCGGTCGCCGGCATGCGCGCGGTGGGCAGTGGGCGCACCGCCTACGGCACATCCAAGGGCGCGGTGATCGCGCTGACACGGCAGATGGCCGTCGAACTGGCCGAGCACGGCATCACGGCCAATGCGGTGGCACCCGGGCCGGTCGACACGCCGATGACGCAGGCGCTGCACAGCGAGCGCTTCCGCCAGGAATATTCAAAAGCCATCCCAATGAACCGCTACGGCACCACCAGCGAGATCGCTGCGGCGGTGATGTACCTGGTGTCGGACGACGCCGCGTACACCACGGGCGTGGTGCTGACGGTAGACGGCGGCTTCCTGGCCTCGGGCGCACGCGGCATTTGACCGGCCCTCACTCCCCTGCTTCTCACGGATCAAAAACCATGCAACTGAAAGACCAAGTCGCCATCATCACCGGCGCCGCTTCGCCGCGCGGCATCGGCTGGGCGACGGCCAGGCGTTTCGCCGACGAAGGCGCGCGCGTCGTCATTCTCGACCTCGACGCCCAGGCCGCCGAGCAGGCGGCACGCACGATCGGCACGCAGCACCTGGGCCTGGCTTGCGACGTCCGTGACGAGGACGCGTGCCGCGACGCCGTGCAGCGCGTGCTGGAGGTCACGGGTCGCATCGACATCCTCGTCAACAACGCCGGCGTCAGCCAATCGCAGCGGCTGCTGGACAGCACGCAGGCCGACTACGACCTGGTGATGGACAGCAGCGTGCGCGGTGCGTTCAACATGTCGCGCGCCGTCGTGCCACACATGCGCTTGCGCCAGCACGGCGCCATCATCTGCATGGGCTCGGTGGCGGCGCAGCGTGGTGGTGGCATCCTCGGCGGCCCGCACTACTCGGCGGCCAAGGGCGCCATCCAGACGCTGGCCAAGGCGATGGCGCGCGAACTGGCCCCCGACGGCATCCGCGCCAACGCCGTCGCGCCGGGCATGGTCGACACCGACCTGCTGGTCGGCAAGATCGACGACGCCGGCAAACGCCGCGTCGCCGAAGGCGTGCCGCTCGGCCGGTTGGCGGTGCCGGCCGACATCGCCAATGCCTGCCTGTTCCTGGCCTCCGACCAATCGGCCTACATCACCGGCGTGGTGCTCGACGTGAGCGGGGGGCTGCACATCCACTGACCACGGTTTACCCTCGGCCGGACTCCTTTCGTTCCCCGAACCCGACCGAACCTCAATCCACGAAAGACACCCGCCATGGAGTTCACCCGACCGGCTTCCGAGCAGCCCACGGGGCCATAATCGACGTGAACGCAGCGATGCTGATTCACTGGCCAGAAAGTTCGAAAGACCACGGCGATTTCGATCCGGCAGATTCCCTGAACGGACGAAACGCTCCTTTGGAGACAGACAGATGATTCGCAGACGCAAGGTCCTTTCAGCCACATCGCTCGCGCTTCTAGCGCCTTCGTTGAGCTTTGCCCAATCGAAGAACGCCGCGGAAATCGCTGTAGAGGCGGCCAAGAAGTACGCCGGCACCGAAATCAGCATCGTCTGGGAGGCGGGCCTGCAGTCACTTGATCCGTTGAAGTACTCCGGACCAAAGTGGGAAAAGCTCACCGGCATCAAGGTCAAGGTGGTCGAGGTTCCGACCGACCAGATGTTCACCAAGATCATGCAGGACTTTCGCGCCAAGGCCGGTGCCTACGACGCGCTGAATGTCATTCCGTCGTGGATGCCCGATCTCGTGAAAGCCGGCGCACTCGAACCGCTGGATTCGCTCGTGGACAGGTTCGGATATCGCGAGGAGTTGCAAGACATTGCGCCTGCGTACCGCGACAACCAGATGAAGGTCGACGACAAGATCTACGGGTTCCCCGACGACGGCGACGTGATGCTGCTGTACTACCGCAAAGACATCTTCGAGGATCCGAAGATGAAGGAGGAGTTCAAGGCGAAGATGGGCTACGAGCTCGCGCCGCCCAAGACCTGGAAGCAGTTCTCCGAGATCGGCCAGTTCATCACGGCCAAGATGGCGCCCAAAACGTACGGCGCTGGCTTCTTCCGGGCGGCTCCGTATCCGCAATACATGTTCCAGGAACGATTCCGCATGGAAGGCGGAAAGTTCTTCGATGCAGGCACGATGAAGTCGACTGTCAACAGCGATGTCGGCGTTCGGGTGCTGCAGGAGATGGTGGCCGAAAACAAGTGGATGCCACCCGGGGTGGAGCAATGGA